>JAJBVF010000267.1 GCA_020859965.1 Clostridiales bacterium | reverse complement strand
GTATTGACCATATCTTCAAGCTGAATCATGGCCTCGACCTCTCGTTTTTCGGATTCTTTACTCATTGTCGTTTCAGTTTATTGGTTCGTTGGTTTCTCTCCAAGCCTCCATCACCTCCTCGAAATCCTTTTCTTTCAGGGAGGGATAGCAATGCTTGTAGTAATCGTAGTAATCCTTGGCAGAAGCGTTGGGATTGTAGGACATTTGGAAGTCGAGCATATCATAAAGCTCTGAAAGCTCGTCCTCTCTGGTGTACACGGATAGGTAGCCATCCTCGTTGTCGCAAGGATAGGTTTCCTTTACGGTTTCGATTATGTGGAATACGAAGCTCATGCAATTGAGCAAATCCTTCTTAACCACATATTCCTCAGATGTGTGGGGATTGTAGTAGCCGCAGCTCAGGTTGATGCATGAGCAGGGGTAGCCTCTCTCTTTCAAAGCCTCAACATCGGTCAACAGCCCTCTTTCGGGCGCATACCCGAACTGTTCAGCATTGATGGCCTGAATGAAATCATCGCTCGCAAGCTGAGTGTAGCTTATCTGAGTTATCAAGTCGGAGTTACCCTTTCTGTCAGGCTCTATGATGAATCTCGCATCATCGAAGAACTTCAACTCGCACTTTTCGCTCCCATGACAGCCTCTTTCCTCATCAGCGAAGAAAGCGGCCTTGATGCTTGGGAATCTTTTGAGGCACTGTAGACAAATAAAGATGCCCACCTTATCGTCTGCACCCAATCCGCACATAGATCGAGTGGAGTGGCTGTATCCGAAAATAATATCTTCGGTGGAAATTACCTTGTAGTCGAGCGGATACTCAGGCTGAACCTGATCCAAGTGAGAAACGACACATGGGTAAGTGCCGCAATCTGGCTTGCCTTTCACCGCATAGAGGTTTCCGAATCGGTCTCCCCAAATCTTACAGCAGGGGATATTTCGCTTCACATAGCTCTTGATGAACTTTCTCATGGCATATTCCTTGCCTGATGGAGAGTGGATAGCGAAGAGCGTTTTCAGAAGGTCGAAATCATTCATCATCTTCATCTGGATTGTATTCGTCATCTTCGGTATAGCCCACTCCCCCATAAGGGTTTGAAAGCTCGTAGTCGTAACCGCAAGGAGGCTCGTAGTTGTAAGCCATTCCTTTCTTCAAGTTCAAAAAGATGAAGGAATCTTGGTACGAAAGAATGTCGCCCTCGTAAGCCGAACAGTCTATTCCAAACTGCTTTTCTGAAAGAGAGTTTCCATTGAGATCCACTATGGCGGTGCATTCGTGGCAGCCAGCACCGATCTGCTTGTAACAGTCGATGTAGTTCCCCTTGATAAGGTGGTCGATAAGTGCTCGCTTTAGAGTGTCGTCCTTGTCACTGGAGTACTGGCGTTCAGCATAACGCCATGTCTTTCCATTCTCATCGAATACATTATTGTATATGATGCATCGAGCCACAATCTTTCCGTCTCGGTCTTGGAGGTAAGCAGCGGAAGCATCAACATAGTCCTTGTAGAAATCAGAGTATCCTTTTCCCATCATGCAGCTGTCGAAGTTGCCCTTGCAGTGGGAGGGGCTGTAGATGCGATCGAAGTCTTGGTTTACGAAAAGCTTCAAACCAGTCGAAGCGTAAGCGTTCCATTCGTTAGAGATTTCCTCAGCCAAGTAAGTTATCACTTGGTTGCAGAGCTTCTTTCCGAAAGCGGATTCCGAGATTAGGTTTCTCAGCAGCTTTCCTGGCTTCATCTTGTAAGCCTTGACTTGGCCATCCCTCTCATGCTTTAGATAGCGAACCATTGTTGAATCGCCATCTTCGCAAATGCCCTCCTTCTCGTCTGTCTCATAGACGTTAGACCAGAAAGTCCTGTTGACGATGCGAACTCTGTATTTCAGTCCGTCCTCATTGGTAGCCAGCCTGTCGAATATGTATTTCTTAAGTGCCGGCATAGTTCTGATGTTGAGCATATCGAGTTTCCATGTGGTAGAAGCCTCTCTCAGAATCTCAGGTGTTTTCAGGTAGGCAAGAAGAATCTTGTTCTTTCTGCTCTTCTTGCCGTTGCCATGCTTTACGAACCCGAAGATTGATTTGAAGTCCTCGTAGTCCTTGAACTGGTAGAATATCATTTCTCTTGATTTTGTTGGTTCTTGAAAATGAGAAAGGGGAGATACAACTTGCTATGTCATATCTCCCCTTTGGTTGGGATTATACCGTTATGGTCACGCTGCCCGACACTCTCGAAGTCTTGTAGAATGGCTTGATGTCAATGTCGGGATGCTTTTTCTGGAATGCGGCGAGGTCGAATGAGGATCGAGTTGAATCCTGCTTTCTCACTATCTTCATGCCTCCTTCCGTGGCCCAGCGAGTGATGTTGAGAAGCACCATCGTTTGGAGCAATGAGGATTTGATTTCTCCAAGCTCCTTTTCGATTTGGTCTTTCTGTAGGATAAGCTCACGTATGCGCCCCTCCTTCGATGAGAACTCTGGAGGAATGTCGTAAGGATTGAGGAACTGCCTGCCCTCTACTGTGGCTATCAAAAGCTCCTTCACGATGTCTGACGGAATGCGATCCACGAAGATTATCTCTTTGATGTGGTCTGTTGATCCGTCCTTGCGCTGCTTGTTGCGAATGTGTATTACCATGAGCCGATTGACCTTGGCTTTGGGGTTTACAAACTCAAAGAACATGGCATACACGCTGAGTTGCCATCTAGCCTTTTGCAACTTTTCTGGCGTTAGCTGGCCATAGGTCTTGATGTCAGCCAAGTCGAATGTGTTATCCGATACTCTATACACCTTGTCGATGTTTGAGGCGAAGCTAACGCCATCGGTTACGGTGTATTCGCTGCGTTCATGCACCAAGCAGTATTCCTTGCAGAGACTGATGTAATCTTGCAACTCTACAGTGCCATCGTGATTCCAGTTCTTCTCGAAATCCTCTATGGATTCGTGAACCTGAGTGCCGTATTCCCCTGCTTTCTCTACGATGTGCCAGGGAATATCCTTGTATTCGTTGGGGAAGAGCTGCTGTTGGATCATGTCGGTTATTCCAGACAGCATTTTCCCATTGAGCTGATAAGTGTGGCTCTCCTTGTCGAAAACCACGCCTGATTCTTGGAGTTCTACACGTGCCATGTTATCTTGGTGTCATTAGTTGGAGCTGTTGCTTTCTTTGTGTGAGCATAGCCTTCACGTTTGGATTAGCTTCAATCTCTGCTTGGTGGTCGAGATAGAGGCTCATCAGGTCGTTCACAGACTGGGCATTGCTGATAGCGTCCTTGATAGGAGCGAATCTGTCATAGGGAGCAGGGGCAGCCTCTTGCTTTTGCTTGCCTTTCGCTTGCGTGTCATCGGAAGATTGTTCAGGGAGATCAGATCCGTTGAAAATATACAACCCTAGTCCGAACATAGCTAGGTTCTTCGTTAGACAACGCATAATTGTACGGTTAATATCATAGGTCGTAGCGGCTTCAACGGTACGTTCTACATAGGTTCGCTTATCCTTATCCCACACTTGATATGAGTAAGGATTTTCCTTCATGGCCTTGTTTTTGGTGTCCATTACAGGAAGCCACATTTCATGGGTCAGATCGTCAACCGTTACTTCGGTATAGACGAAGATTCCCAGATTGGGGTCTGAGAAGTAGGGAAGCCCAGTGTTTGGGTTCTTCACAATCTTGTAAGTTACAGAAGGGTAAGCCGACTTGAACTCATTCCAAGCCTGAGACCAAGAAAGGTAGGTCAGGCCATTACGCTTTTCGCACTTGTCGTTAAGATCAAGAGCGTTGAGGGTGTCGAACATGATGGCTCGACGATCATCTGCTGAAGCATCAGCAGGAATGATGGGTTTTTGAAATTTACACATATTGGTTGCTTGTTGAGGTTACAAAACAGAAAAGCCGAGAGAGCAACCGTATAGTAGTTAGTTGCCCTCCCGACTTGTGGGAAGTTGTTAGCCGATGGACTAACGCTAGTTCAAAAACCAGCTGTATGGTGTATCTTCGTGGTTTATGGCCTTCTGTATCTCTACAGCGATGGTGGTGCAGTCAGCATTGCGAGCAGCATACAAGTCAATGTATGAGTTCTTGGCAGCGGCGTTGAGAAGATTCAGGAAGTCAAAGCAAGTGATTGCCTCTCTTCCGTTTATTCCGAAATCGGAATCAGTCACGAAGTTCTTGGTGGCAGCATTCAGAAGGCTGTCTCCGAGCGTTATCTCTGGCAAAGATAACTGCTTTCGCTGCTTATCGCTCATTGCTGAGTAAAGCCTGAATCTTCCGAGTATTCCGCAGAACTGCTCGGTTGTCATGCTGGTCGTACCCAAGTTACGCAAGTTTCTTAGGTCAGTCATAGCATCGTAGTTGGAGAATAGGTTGAAGGAGTTCTCGAAGATGTCAGCTGAGGTCAAGCAGCTGATACCCGATTTAAGTCCGTCAGTGTGGATCATTCCGTTTGAGCAAACACTGGCTCTCCATCCGATGAAGATGGAAAACTTCTGTGGTGCTTGCTTTCCGAATAGGTTGGTGTTTGAGAGAGATCGGGTGCCACCTATTGTAAGGTAGCATTGCTTTCCGTTGATGGTCTCGCTCATTGATAGGATCTCGAATGCAAAGGCGAATCTCTGGTAGTATTTCGTCTTTTGCCATTCTTGTAGCTCGTTTACAGGAACATGAAGGGCTGAGGGTATGCGACCGTTGGTTTGGTGCGACACTCTCATTTCGATATCCCCGAATTTCTCATTAGGGAATATGCTCATCGCAGCTGACTTCACCGTGTTGGCGAAGGTTTGATGAGCGATTACTGGGTTTAGGTCTGAAAACGTGGGAACGATGTTCTCGTTTTCAAGCTCAGCGAGAGTAATGGCTTGGCTATTGCTGGCTATGGATGCGGGGCTGTCGCTTGGCGCGTCCG
>JAJBVF010000501.1 GCA_020859965.1 Clostridiales bacterium | reverse complement strand
GCGGTAATATAAACGATACCGCCAAGACCACCGAGTATACCGGAAATCAGTACACCCGCATAGCGCATTTTCACAACATTGATACCCACGGAATCTGCTGCCTGCGGATGTTCACCGCAAGCGCGGAGACGAAGACCGAAACGTGTCTTATACAGCACTACCCATGAGATAATCAGTGCCGCGAGTGCAATCAGCATGAACCAGTTGAACTCAAAACGCCCGATATATACGAGAAATGCTTTTTTCTCACTCACATACTGGATTGTAGAGGACACATTGCTTGCGTCTTCTGCCGCATTAATCGCGCGAACCGCTACGGTAGCTCCCGCTGTACCCAGCAGATTCATCGCTGTGCCGACCAGCGTCTGGTCTGCTTTGAAATTGATAGAAGCCACGGCAAGCAGCAGAGAATAAAGCATACCCGCAACCGCACTGCCAAGCATAACCGCAAGGATCATCAGAATTGCCGGAGTCGACGCAGACAGGTACTTCATCACCAGGGCACCGCCAAGTGCGCCGATGACCATGATTCCTTCCAGACCGATGTTGATCACACCACTGTGCTCCGAGAAACAACCGCCGAGCGCCACCAGAGCAAGAACGGAAGCAAAAATCAATGTATATTGAACCAATAACAGCATTATGCCTCGCCTCCTTCCTGATGTGCATCTTTCTTTTTCTTTTCATCGCGCTTATCCAGCCAGCGGTTCATGCAGATCTTAAAGAAGAACACAAAGCCGCACAGATAAATGATCATAGCTGAGATAAAGTCTGAAATCTGAGAACAATACAGACTCTTGTCCACATATGCTCCGCCGCTGGTGATATGCTGAATAAAATACGAGGAAAAGACCGCTCCGATCGGATGCAGACCGCCCAGGAATGCCGCCGCAATGCCATTAAAGCCCATGGCCGGAACGCTGGTCTGTGTGCAGCTCCACTGCTCAATACCGCTTAAGTAGTAGAATGCTGCTCCCATGCCCGCCAGTCCGCCGGCAACTGCCATCGTCACGATGGTATTCCGTTTTTCACGCATACCGCAGTATTTTGCTGCCTCTTTATTCATACCGGTAGCTTTCAGTTCATAACCAAATTTTGTCTTTTCCAGCAATACCCAGATCACAATCGCCACCACTACAGAAAGAGGAATCGCTATCGTCACATACTGGTTTTTGCCAAACAGATCAGAAAGACCCAGGTTCGGGATGATCGCACCGCTGTTCGCTTTGGAAAGCTGCGTCGTGTATGGGCTGGTCGGCTCTTTCACGGTGGTAAGAATCATGTTTACCGTATAAAGGCCAATCCAGTTCAGCATGATGCCGGAAATTACCTCATTTACATTCCGGTATGCTTTCAGAGCGCCGGACACTGCGCCCATCAGCGCACCCACAACAACTGCCGCCAGGATGCAGACATACCACGGCATACCAAGCGCGATCGCGAAATACAGGCTGGCACCAGCCCCGCCCACATACTGCCCTGCAGCGCCGATGTTGAAAAATCCTGCTTTGTATGCAAACAGAACAGACAAAGAACAGAGGAGCAAAGGCGCTGTCTTTACCAGCGTGCTGCCCATATATTTAATCTGGGCCGCTGCCGTCGGATAATAAAAGTAGTTTTTCACCACTGCTACAATCGCTCCCCAGGCTCCGTTTGCGTTGATGATCAGGAGTGCAATATAACCCACAAGGAGTCCGAGTAAAATACAGAGGATAGAGGCAAGCAGAGACTGCACAACATTATTGCGCAGCAGACCGCCGCCCTTTTTGTTCTTCTCTTCCATCTCAGTCAGCCTCCTTTCTCATATTTGCTCCAATCTCAGACCGGTCCATTCTCTTCGCTCCGGCCATATAAAGGCCAAGCTCCTCGACCGTCACCTGCTTCGGATCAAACTCACCAACAATCTCTCCCTCATACATCACGAGAATCCGGTCGGACACATTCATTACTTCATCCAGTTCCAGGCTGACAAGAAGCACACCCTTTCCGGCATCCCGCTGCTCAATCAGCTGTTTATGGATGTATTCGATTGCTCCGACGTCCAGACCGCGCGTCGGCTGTACCGCAATCAGAAGCTCTGGATTCTTATCGATCTCACGTGCCACAATAGCCTTCTGCTGATTACCGCCCGACATAGAGCGGGCAATCGTCACAGCGCCCTGACCGGAGCGTACATCATACTGCTCGATCAGGCGGTTCGCGTAGTCACGGATCTCCTTACGCTTTAAAAATCCTGCGCCATTAGTAAACTGAGGCTCAAAATACCGCTGCAAAACCATATTGTCTTCCAGTGAGAAATCCAGTACCAGGCCGTGTTTATGGCGGTCCTCCGGAATATGACTCATACCCAGAGTTGAGCGTTTCCGGATCGGTGCATTGGTAATATCCTGCCCATCCAGAGTGATCTTCCCGCTTTTGAGCGGTTCAAGGCCGGACAGACCATAAACAAACTCCGTCTGGCCATTCCCATCGATTCCTGCAATGCAGACAATCTCGCCGCGCCGTACCTGAAGAGAGACATCGTGTACAGCATCGTTTTTGTGACGTTTCGACGCAACTGTCATGTTCTGAATATCCAACACCACATCTGTAGGCTTCGCTTCATCTTTCTCAACGACAAAATTCACATCGCGCCCTACCATCATAGCGGAAAGTGCCTCCGGCGTCGTATCTTTTGTCTCCACAGTACCCACATACTTTCCTTTGCGGAGTACGGTGCAGCGATCGGACACCTGCATGATCTCCGACAGCTTATGTGAAATAAAAAGAATGCTTTTTCCTTCCGCCGCGAGGTTTTTCATGATATGCATGAGTTCCTGAATCTCCTGCGGCGTCAGCACCGCAGTCGGCTCATCAAAGATCAGGATCTCATTCTCACGGTAAAGCATTTTCAGTATCTCCGTCCTCTGCTGCATGCCGACTGTGATATCTTCCACCAGCGCGTCCGGTTCTACTTTCAGGCCGTATTTTTCTGAAAGTTCTATGACCTTTTGCCGCGCCTCCGATTTCTGAAGAAATCCATGGCTGACCGGTTCAATACCTAAAATAATGTTGTCCAGCACACTGAAGCATTCAACCAGCTTAAAGTGCTGATGCACCATGCCGATTCCCAGATCGTTCGCGTCATTCGGATCCTTAATCTCCACCTTTTTCCCGTCTTTGCGAATCTCTCCTTCTTCCGCCTGATACAGTCCGAACAGCACACTCATCAGTGTGGACTTTCCCGCTCCATTTTCTCCCAAAAGAGCGTGGATCTCTCCCTTTCTCAACTGCAGCGTGATGTCGTCATTGGCAATGATCCCCGGAAAGCGTTTTGTAATATGGAGCATCTCGATCGCATAGTCCGATGCACTGCCCCGCGCATTCTCAACCGCATTATTATCCAACTTTCCTTTTCCTCCTTCCAAAAAGAGCAGGCCCAAAAGCCCGCTCTTTTCTTTTTAGCCCAACACATGGACACGCCCGCGATGCCTAAAAGTACGCGCATTTTGCGAACGCTTTGAAAACGCCGTCGTGCTGAACGTTCACGCATGATTATTTAATGTTGCCATAAGGATTAACAGTAACTGTCACGCCCATCGCTTCCAGACCAGCTTCATCCAGCTCAAGAGTTGTGTCATTATTCACTGTAATCTCACCATTGTACATGGAAGCTACGAGTGCCGCATAGTCATCCTCTGTGAAATCATCGCTCCACTGAGTGGATCCAGCAAGCTGTACATAATTCTCAGACGGAGTCTCTGAAACAAGACCCAGGTTCTGAATCTGGCCTACATAAGCATCCCAGTTGTCATTGATGATGATCTCAGAAAGCATCGTATTTACGGTAGCTGCAAGACCCTTCATAGCAGAAGTAATGGTCATACCTTCGCCGTAGGAACCATCAATGATGCCAGCCTGATCTACGTCAACGCCGATGACCTTGCCGTCAACCTTTGCAGCTGCCTCTGCTGCGGATGTGTAGATACCACCGCCGCATGCGAAGACAACTTCAACGCCGTTGGTCTGATACCAGGTATCCATATAAGCCGTGATATCGGAATCGCCATAGAACTGATTGCCATATACATACTCAACCGTAACTTCATCTGTCACACCAAGCTCTTCTGCTGCGTCACTGATGCCCTGTACAAATCCATATCCATAACGGATAACTGCCGGAACTGCCATGCCGCCAAGGAATCCGATATTGCGGTAGCCAAGCTTCACTGCCGCTACACCAGCCATATAGCCAGCCAGCTCTTCCTGATAGATCGCGATGTAAACATTATCCGAATAATAGTACTCCGAAACATCCCAGTTCTCCGGAACATAATCATAATCCGGCTCCGCATATTCAAGGATATCGCCAGCGCCTACGTCAAGCGCTACAAATTTCACATCCGGATACATCTCAGATGTCTCAACGATCGTACCTGCGAACGCATAGCCCGGCATCACGATAACATTGTATCCCTCAGCTACTGCCTGGTCTACACTCTCTACACGAGCTGCTGTAGAATCATCTGTCGGCTTGTAATACTGAAAATCAATCCCATTCTCCTCACAGAATGCTGTGCATGCCTCATAGGTCGTCTGGTTGAAAGACTGATCTGTGATATCACCGTAGTCTGTGACCATAGCTACTTTGTAGGTCTCTTCCTCTGCCGAAGCGAAAACAGGCGCTGTAGAAAGTGCCATCGTGCCAGCCATTAATACTGCTAATGCTTTGCTCATTCTCTTCATTTCTGCATACTCCTTTTTAAATTTTATTTATCCTGAAGCCTCCATGGCCTGGGATCATATTATCGGACCGGGAGCAGAAAGGCCTGCCCGCGCATATATGTGTTCAGTATACCATACTTTTCGACAAATTGAACTACTTTTTTCACATTTTTTACAGGATTTCATCTGTAAGGC
>JAJBVF010000487.1 GCA_020859965.1 Clostridiales bacterium | reverse complement strand
GGCAATTACTATGTGGAGGCGCGTACCAGAAACCGGAAACAGACAGATCTGATCATTGACTACCATGGGGAGCAATTTGTCATAGAGTTGAAGATCTGGCGCGGCAATGCCTACAACGAACGCGGCGAACAGCAGTTATCCGAATACCTTGAATACTTTCATCTGAATAAGGGCTACATGCTTAGTTTTAATTTTAATAAGAAGAAAGAGATTGGCTTAAAAAGAATTCCAATTGGCGATAAAATGCTGATTGAAGCGGTGGTATAAAACGGTAATCGGATAGGGAGAGCTCTCTCCCCTATCCGCTGCGCGGGGCGCGTGTGGCGTAAGCCACAAAACACATTACGCGCCCCTGCGCATAAAACGGGCAGGAAGAAATTCTTCCTGCCCGTAATCGCGTCCGTGAAAAATCATCCGTCTACTCCGGTATCCGCATAAGCTTTCTTTTCTGAAGAAGTCAGCTTTCTGGAATAACTGATCGTCTTTTTATTATTCGTCCAGGCATCCCAGCCCCAGCGATTGAACATCGAAGTCGATGTAGCCTTCATGGTCACAGTGACCTTATTCGTGCCAAACACCAGCTTCCCGGTACCGGAATTCCCCCAACTGTCTGTCCATTTAAAAGAGGATACTTTATTGTTGTTGTATACAGCTGTGATGGTGTTGGTATAATACATCGGGTCTCCATAAGCGCCGTAGTGTTCTACCACAAATTTAATCTTGCCGTTTTTCGCACTCAAAACCACCACATCATCGCTCGCACTGGATTCGGCAGTATAAGTGCTGTACATTCCGGTCTTTATCTTTCCAGCCGGATTTTCCTTCACCGTCACCTTGCATTTCGCGGTCTTTCCGTTAGCAGTCGCTTTGATCACGACAGTACCCGGCTTTTTCGCCGTCACCTTGCCGTTTTTATTCACTTTCGCAACGGATGTGTTCGAACTGGTCCATGTCACAGATGTACTGTCGCCGGTCACCGTCGTTTTCAGCTTGAAGGAAAGCCCTGCTTTTATGCTCTTCTTTGACGCGCTCAGTTTGATCGACGCGCTCGCAGCTTCCGCTGTGAATGGCTTCGCAATCATTGGCAGAACCAGCGTCAACAGCAACATCATCGCTGCACACAGGAAACCTTTTCTTAACCTTTTCATTTTCATAACTCTTCTCCCTTCTTCGCGGTCGCTGCTCCCGCTTTTTTCTTTTATTTTATGGGGTTTTACAGAAGATGTCAACTGACAATTCTTCTTCCAGCAAACTGCAGCAATCCCACTATTCAATTTTATATATGAGGTCTCCCAGCTTCTCCTTCTTCAGGCACATCAGCATATAGATCGGACAGTAAACGACTGCTCCTTCCGCAGATAGCGGATGAGTTTTTCCAACCTGAATTTAAATGAAAACCGATGTTTTTCCAACCTGATTCAGAGTAAAATTTTGTGTTTTTCCAACCGGCGTGATGATCTTTTTGTTCAAGCGGTCAATCCTTCTGCAGCAGCGCCGCATACACCTCCCGCTTAGAAATTCCACGGTCTTTTGCGGTCTGCTTCATCGCTTCTTTACGCTCCATACCCTGTGCCTCATACAGGGCGACATGCTCCTGTATGCTCATTTCTTCCCACTGCCGCTGCTCTTCGCGCTCCAGTTCCCGGCGGCTGCATCCTTCCATCACGATCACGCACTCGCCGCGCGGCGCGTTTTTCCGGTACCATGTCAGTGCCTGAGCGAGGGTGGTCGCGAAAACGGTCTCATGCTTTTTGGTCAGCTCCCGGCAGATCGTGGCGCGCCGGTCGCCAAGGGCTTCATAAAGCTCTTCCAGGGTGCGGACGAGGCGGTGCGGAGCTTCGTAGAGAATCGTTGTACGCGTCTCGGTCTTCAGCTCTTCCAGAATCTGACGACGCTCCTTTTTGTCCGACGGAAGAAATGCCTCGAAACAAAAGCGGCGGGTCGGCAGCCCGGACAGCGTCAGTGCCGTCACACAGGCACAGGCTCCCGGCAGGGAAGTCACTTCTATCCCCGCTTCCATGCTAAGCCGCACCAGGTCTTCACCGGGATCGGATATCGCAGGCGTCCCGGCGTCCGTGATCAGCGCAACATTGCTTCCTGCACGCATTTTTGCGATCAGGGCATGCGCTTTCTCTATGCGATTGTACTCATGATAGCTCGTCATCGGCGTATGGATATCAAAATGGTTCAGCAGCTTGATGCTTCCCCTCGTGTCCTCCGCCGCGATCAGATCGACCTCTTTGAGTGTGCGGATCACCCGCATGGTGATATCTTCCAGATTGCCGATCGGTGTGGCGCAGAGGTAGAGTTTGCCCGGCTGCGTTTCTGTGGAAAAACTCTTCCTGGCAGAGCTTTCACCATTTTTTTTCTGTTTGTCTTCCTTTGTCGTCTCAGTCACTTTATCCTGCACGGTTCCCATATCTTTTCCAGTCCTTCTCCATTATCCTCGTTCCGTTTTCGTACTTTTCTGTCTTTCCCGAATCCATTTCCCGTCATTCTATAATTTCTGTTTCAATACTTTAAAATACGGAGTCCGCAATACAGCGTAATTTCTTTATCAAATTCCTTTGAATTCTTAAAGTAATATTCCATCTCGCTTTCCAGTTTTCCAACGTATATGTATAAATTACAGTCATCTGATACATTAGCTCCCTGCGCCATTTATAGCACCCGCAGAAAATTCAGTGACCCCGGCGGGTTGTCCGTGCCCTTTTCGAGCAGCGATATCAGACCTTCGATCGTATTCTCTGTCTCCTCCGCTGTAGACGGAACAAGGGTATTGTCCAGCTTCACCGCCAATACAATCAGCACAATTTCCGCAAGCGCCTCCGGATTGTCAAAATGAATCTCACCCCCGGCGATTCCCTGCTTTATAATCTCTGTCAGCGTTGGTTTCATTTCCGCAATCAGATAGGTAATATATTTCTGATGCATAAGAGCTTTCTCAGGTGCGCCAACGGATGCATCGGTTTCCCTTTTTTCTCTGAATTCTGCGGAAGAATTCCGGCAGGCCTGAAAGATCATCGCCATACGTGTAAACGGTGAAACATCGCTTTGCCGCGCCAGCGCTTTTGCAGTCTGAAGCGGCTTGCGGTAGTCCCGCTCCACAAGCGCCTGCAGAATCGCATCCTTTGAGGAAAAGTAATAGTAGATACTTCCCTTCCCGATGCCAGCCTTCTCCGCAATTTCCCGTACAGAAATCGTCCCAATACTTTTTTCTTTCAGAAGCGCCTGAAGCGCATCCAGTATTTTATCGTACTTTGTATTATCAGGCATTACTGTCTTCCTTCTTCTGTTTCATTCTTGACTTTCGCCCCTGGCAGGCTGTATCGCCATAACCAAAATCTTCCACAGTAGATGATGCCTACGGATTTCTTCGCACTTCGTGCTCTCGAAATCCTGAAAACATTCGGAATCCGCTCATTTTGGCTAAAATATTAGCCAAAATGGCTACTTCCTCATGTTTTAAGCGGGTCATAAAGTCAGGAATCTGAGCGTAAACGCTCGATTCCTGACTTTCGACCCTGGCATCATCATCATGATGCCAAGTATAACACAAATGAATCTGCGCTAACAACCGGATTTTTCACAAATTATTTCCAAAAACCTCTGTTTTTTTGGGACTTCCTTCAATTGACCGCTGGTCGAAATGATGCTATTTTATTGGCGTAAACAGGTCGACCAGTGGTCGAAATGTAAAATCAAAGTAAAATGTATTACACTGTTTACTACAAAACCATCATCTGAACAGGGGGAAGTTATGACTTACGCAGAATTATTTTCAGATATCAAATCTCAGTTTATCGACGCAGATGTGAGCGACATCCAGGAGCATCTCGCCTATCAGTTTAATATCACCGGGGAAGCTTCCGGCATCTTTTATGTGGAAGTGAAAGACGGTCAGCTGTATGTGGAGCCTTATGAATATTATGACAGGGATGTGATGTTTACCTGCAGCGCGGACACGCTGAAAAAGCTGGCAGCAGGCACTATGGATCCGGTGTTTGCGTTCACCATTCAGAAGCTTAAGGTAGAAGGAAATTTTGACAAGGCTCTGCGCTTCAAGGAGCTGATTGACCGGAAGCGCTGATCACAAGGTTGTCTTCTGGTCGGAAAGGAACGGCTATGAAAATGATACGTACAGCCGGCAAACTGCTCGGCCTCCTGGCTCTGGCAGAGGCCGGCGGAACTGCTTACTTTTACAGAAGGACGATGATCCGAAGTCACGCGAAGACAGACCGGACGATGAAGATGTCCGGGACAGACTGGACGCAGTATTTTCCGATGATTGAAAAACGGAAAGCCTATATGCTGGCACAGCCGCATGAAGATGTATTCATTCAGTCGGATGACGGGCTGCAGTTGCATGCCACCTGGTTTCCCGCCAGGGACACAGGCATAAATCCCGATCGGCAGGAAACATCTTTTCCCAAGGCCGTCATCTGCTTTCACGGCTACACGAGCAAAGGCATGAGTGATTATATCGGCCTGTCTGATTACTATTTGAAACGGGGATTTTCCATGCTTCTGGTCGATGAACGCGCTCACGGCGAAAGCGAGGGCACACACATCGGTTTCGGCTGTCTGGACAGGTATGACGCGCTCAAATGGATCGACTGGACGATCCGCCAGCTCGGCTGCGATGCGCAGATTCTGCTGCACGGGACTTCTATGGGAGGCGCTACCGTGCTGATGGCCAGCGGTTTTGAGCTGCCGCAGCAGGTGAAAGGGATCGTCTCGGACTGTGCGTTTACTTCCGCAAAGGAGGTGTTTACTCACGTCCTGCACTCCATGTATCACCTTCCGGCTTTCCCGATGATTCCGATCGCCAGTGCAGTAAACCGGAAGCTTGCGGGATATGGCCTTGGTGACTGCAACGCAGCCGGGGAGGTGCGCAAAGCGACAGTTCCCATTCTCTTTATCCACGGCAGCAACGACACCTTTGTTC
>JAJBVF010000184.1 GCA_020859965.1 Clostridiales bacterium | reverse complement strand
CAATCATAGAGAGTGTGGAGAATCTACAGGAACTGCTTGAGCAGAATCAGGCGCAGGAGGCTTTCGCAAAACGTCAAACCGGAAACGAAAGGAACCGTTTGTCCGCAGAGCTGGAGAAGTTGAGAAACCTCAAAAAAGCAGTTTATGAGGATTACCGGGAGGGTCTGATTTCCAAAGACGAGTTTGTCGCTTACAGACAGGATTATGTAAAAAAAGAAGAAATGCTTACAAAGCAGATGGAAGATCTGGAGCGCCAGTCAGAAAAGAGGACTGCCGGAGATGTTCTGGAAAGCCCGTGGGTAAAACGGCTGCTCATATTCCGGAATGTAGAAAAGCTGGATCGGGATATGGTAGTGGAGATGATCCATGAGATTCGGGTTTATGAGGATCACAGAATAAAAATCACTTACAACTTTTCAGATGAGCTGGCGCATTTATTTCCGGATACTTATGAAAATTAAAGTCATGGACAGAAAGAAGGTGAATAAAAGAATATGAAGATTGTAATGGATGAAAATGGTCATAAGATCGTAGTAATACCGGATATTATTTTTAAGAACAGACAAAATATTGACTGGTCTGAAGTGGAAGACTATCTGAAGAGATATTTGGGCGAAATTATCACGATTGTCGAGACGCAGGATGTCGTATACATTGGAAATAAATTTCCGGATGAGTATAAAGGCTCACAGTACACAAAACGCCTGAAAGGATCAAGCGCCAAGGCAAAAGCAAATGCAGCACAGGTGATTCCGGAGATGCTTGAAATTGCCACAGATAAAACTTTTCATAATAATCGAAAGGACAAGCATTCTTCTGATGCCGGACAAGGATGGTATTATTACAGAACCCGTTTTGCGATGCCGATTTATGAGGGAGAAAGAAAAACAGATACTTATAATATATATTCCGCGTGTCTGCTGGTAAATTGTGCGTTGAATGGGAATTTATATTTGTATGACCTTGTAGATATCAAAAAGGAAGCAAGTACCCCACTCAAGAACTATGAAATAGCCAAGTGGTAAAAAACTGCTTCCCTTTCTAAAAACCTATCACTTTTTTTTGAATCTGTCAACAGCAGATTTCAATTTTCTACGAAAGATAATTCTACAAAAGATCAAACGTACCATATCGGTACAAATTACCGCAACTTACTACCGACCCACGGTGGCGATGACCCGGGCATGATTGCGGACAGCGGCGCAAATGAAAAAACATTAAATCTGATCTATGCGAGAAAACTGGCTGCATTGCTTGAAACGGAAGGATATGAAGTGGTGCTGACGCGCACGACAGAGGATGGACTTTATGATGCGGACGCATCAAACAAAAAAGCACAGGATATGCAGCGCCGGGTGGCGATTATTGAGGAAGAAGATCCGATTCTGACGGTGAGCATTCACCAGAACAGCTATGCGGAAGATTCTTCTGTGAAAGGACCGCAGGTGTTTTACTATGAACAGTCGGCGGAAGGAGAGAAGCTTGCGGCGGCGATTCAGAACAGCCTGAATGAGGAGCTGGCGATTGAACGGCCGCGGACGCAGAAGGGGAATACCACGTACTACATACTGAAACGGTCGGTCAGTACGACAGTGATTGTCGAGTGTGGATTCCTGACCAATCCGGAGGAGGAGACAAAACTGCAGGAAGAGATCTACCAGGATCGGGTGGCACAGGCGATCTGCGATGGGATCCTGGAGTATCTGCAGGAGAGCAGTATCTGACAGGGGGATAAAGAGAAAAAGAACTAAAAAAATATGTTCGAATATGGGCACGAATCTTCTGTATCAGTCAGGGGCAAAAGTGCCCCTGGCTGATGAAAACGCAGTCTGTATCACAACTTAATATTCTTAAGCAGGGAAGCGAACGATGTAGTCGCAGCTTCTGTCTTTGGCATTTCGTAGGTCTCTTCTTCGACCTCCTGAGCCGCTACATCTTCCAGTGCTTTCATACTGAGACTGATCTTGCCGTCTTTGACAGCGATGATTTTTACCTTGACTGTCTGTCCTTCTTTGAGGACAGCCCCCGGATGCTTGATGCGCTGCTTGCTGATCTGAGAGACATGCAGCAGACCGCTTAATCCTTTGCCGAGATTGATGAACGCGCCGTAATCTTTGATTGTCTCTACGGTACCTTCGGTCACCAGTCCGATTTCCACGTTGGAGATGCGCTGCTTGCGCTCCTCCTGCTCTTTTTCACGGAGAATATCGCGCGCGGAGAGCACCAGACGTTTGCTTTCCGGCTCCGCGGTGATGACGCGAACTTCCAGTTCGCGGCCGACATATTCATCCAGATTTTCCACATAAGAAAGCGAGAGCTTGGAAGCCGGAATAAAACCGCGGATGCCTTCTACATATGCGGTCACACCGCTTTTGACTGCTTCACTGACTTTGACTGTAATATTGGACTGATCCTTTTCAAGCTGCTGCAGGCGTTCCCAGCCGAGAACTGCCGCTGCTGCCTTTAAGGAGAGCTGGATCCGTCCCTGCGCGTTGTCGCGGCGGATGACGGTGGCGGAAACTTCCTGTCCGATTTCAAATTCACGGAAGGTGAAATCCGGATCATCACTGGCATCTTCCAGGCGAATGACGCCGTCTGTATAAATGCCGAGGTCAACTGTCAGCTCGGTATCCGATATGCCGATGATGGTGCCTGTGAGAATGTCGCCCTCATGGATCGGCTTCATGGAAGCGGTGATCGCTTCGTCATAATCTGCCATGGTCTCCGCAGGCTGTGTCTTTTCTCCGGCAGGGGAAATTTCTTTGTTTTCCGCAGCATTTTCCGCTGAAACACTTTCTGCAGCAGCTTCCTCTGATCCTGATTCTGCTGCCGCGATTTCATCCGCTGCCGCGGGTGTCTCTTCTGATGTCGTTTCTGCCGGCATTTTCGCTGCTGCCTCATCCGTTTCCTGTGTCATTACTTTTTCTTCTTCACTCATAGCTCTCTATCCTTTCCTGACGCTTGCATTTGTCTGTGCAAATGCCTGATACATCCCATTTTAACACAGCTTTTTCCTTTTGAATACCGAAAAAAACGGGATTTGCCAAAAATCAATAAAAAGAGTTTCAAAAAAATGCTTATGGTGGTATACTGTTTGAAGAAGAAAGAGAGGGCAAAGGATGAATACTCTTTTGGAGAATATGCATGATGGCGTCCGGGAGGAAGGAATCCGCCGTGCAGGTGAGATTCTGAGGGATGGCGGTCTGGTTGCATTTCCGACGGAGACGGTATATGGACTGGGAGCAGACGCATTGGACGCAGAGGCTTCCGGGAAAATCTACCGGGCGAAGGGGCGTCCATCTGACAATCCGCTGATCGTACATATCGCGGAATGGGACGCGATCGAAACTATTACGGAAGATCTTCCGCCGCAGGCGAAATTACTTTCAGATGCGTTTTGGCCGGGACCACTTACGATGGTTCTGAAGAAGTCCGCAAGAGTGCCTTATGCAACGACCGGCGGACTGGATACAGTGGCGGTACGTATGCCGTCAAATGAGATTGCTCTGGCATTGATCCGTGCGGGCGGCGGTTATGTGGCCGCACCCAGTGCAAATACATCGGGCAGGCCAAGTCCGACGACAGCACAGCACGTACTTGAGGATCTGGGCGGAGCCATTGATATGATCATTGACGGAGGACCGGTGTCTATCGGCCTGGAGTCAACGATTGTTGATCTGACAGAAGAGATACCGGTGATCCTGCGACCGGGCTATATCAGTAAAGAGATGCTGGAGAAAATTGTCGGGGAGGTTCGGGTAGACCGGGGACTGCTGGCAGATGATCCATCTGTTCGCCCGAAAGCGCCGGGAATGAAGTATCGGCACTATGCGCCGAAAGCGCCGCTTTTTATTGTAGAAGGAGATCGGGCGCATGTGCGGGAAAAGATTAATGAACTGACAGCAGCGGAATACGAGTCCGGGCGGCTGGCCGGAGTGGTAGCGACGGATGAGAGCTTTGGCGTTTATATGCATGCGGTGGTGAAATCAATCGGTTCCCGCGATCAGGAGCTGACCATAGCGCAGCATTTGTATTCCATTCTGCGCGAGTTTGACCTTCTGGAGGTCTCTGTGATCTACTCAGAGTCTTTTGAGACTCCGCAGATGGGGCCTGCGATCATGAACCGTCTGATGAAAGCGGCGGGGCATCAGGTGATTCGTGTATGAAAATGGGGGCGAGACAGTGAAAAAATATGACAGACTGATCTTTGTGACAAAAGGAGATACGGCTGCCGGTCCGATGGCAGAGGCGATCCTGCAGAGTAAGTATCTGCTGGATGAGCTGGATGTGACGTCAAAAGGCCTTGTTGTGTTGTTCCCGGAACCGATCAATCCAAAGGCGGAAGCTGTTCTGGTGAGTAATGGCCTGACGATGAAGGCGCATATGAGTGATCCGCTGGTGCAGGAGGACTTCAATGATCGCACTCTGCTTCTTACAATGAATGAAGAAGTCCGGCAGAAGGTGATTGATACGTTTTCGCCGGAGCGGGAAGACCTGGTGCGTGTTCTTTACCAGTATGTTGGCGCCGCGGAAGAACCGGGCAATCCATATGGCGGTACTCTTGCGGATTATGGAAAGTGCTTTACGGAACTGGAATCAATGATCAAAAAACTTGTGGTGCAGTTAAATGAGGAGGAATTATTATGTTAGCAATCGGATGTGATCAGGCGGGCTATGAACTGAAACAGGAGATTATGAAGTATCTGGATGAAACAGGGATTGAATATAAGGACTGTGGGACGTATTCCGCGGATGCAGTGGACTACCCGGTTTACGCAAGAGCGGTAGTACAGGAGATTCTTTCCGGAAATGCTGAGAATGGCATTCTAATCTGCGGCACGGGTATTGGGATGTCGATGACCGCGAACCGGTATAAGGGAATTCGCGCTGCTTTATGCGGCGACTGCTTCAGTGCGGAGGCTACACGCCAGCACAATGACGCCAATATTCTCTGTATGGGAG
>JAJBVF010000109.1 GCA_020859965.1 Clostridiales bacterium | reverse complement strand
GGTAAAGGATAAGCTACTTGACATCGCAGAGGATGGAGTAATCAGCGAGGACGAGAAGCCGGATTTGAGAGAAGTGATGGAGTACCTTGACAAATTATCAAAGACGGTAAGTGAGCTGAGGATCATCAGTGAGCGAATATTGAAAGGAGGAAGCTGTGAACGGATATGAGAAATTGTTCCAGATCCTCGAAGAAGAATATGGCATATCAAGCATGAAGCAATTAGACGAGGCGTTAAAAAAGCTCGGCTATCTGGATATAACGAGATTCTGTGCTGAGCGTAAAAAAGGAGAGTGTAAAGCGTGACAGCAAAACAGAAGCAGAATCTGCGGAAGATGCAGAAAATCCGGGCAGTAATAGCAGCCATACTCGCGGCGGCATTGATCGGAACATCTCTACTGGTTGCCGCTGCCTGTAACAAGGTGGTGGCGGAAGGAACCGATATTTCGGAAGCTAGTACGATTGAGGAAACGAGTATGACAGCAGAATCCGCCCCGGAAAGCCCGGTGATAGAGGCCGAAGAAATAACAGAACCCCAGACATCAGAAGAGAAAGAAGAGCAGACTGAAATCGCCGGCTGCGGCTGGGAGGCTTACGAGTCGGAAATACTGGTCCGGATCGCAATGGCCGAGGCGGAAGGCGAGGGAACATACGGGAAAGCGCTTGTAATGAAAGTGGTGCTTAACCGGGTAATGAGCGATGAATTTCCAGACAGTATTGAGGCTGTTGTGTTTGAGGAGGGCCAGTTCTCCACAGTAAGCGACGGAGGAAGGTACTACACGGTGGAGCCGGATGAAGAGTGCTACGAAGCACTTGGTATGGTCGAAGCCGGATGGGATGAAACCCAGGGAGCCTTATATTTCGAGAGTTGTAATGGAGACAGCTGGCACAGCAGAAATCTGGATTTCCTGTTTCAGTATGGGAACCACAAGTTTTACACAGAGGAGGACGCCTGATGGAAGAAAAGGAAAGGGAGATCCGCGAGATCGTAGAGAAGTCCGAAAAGGAACTGCATTATCATTTCGATGACGGCGAGATTGCAGACGTTCTCCTACATACGCTGAGAAAATGCGAGATCAACGGCAAGGGAGATGACTATGTGCCGATTTTATTCGAGACAGAACTTCACGATTATGTGATGCGGTCAGCAATCAACGCCGTAGGATATATGAATTTTTTGAAGAAAGGATGTGGCTGTTATGTGTAGCATCTGTTTAAGAACCCCCTGTGCCGCCGGATGTCCGAACGCGCCAGAGCCGAAAGCGATTGACACATGCAAACATTGCGGGGAAGGAATTGTGGCCGGCGAAGAATATGTTGAACTGGACGGAGAGTATTACCACGAGGAATGCCTTTCAGATATTGCGATGGAAGTCCTTCTGGAGAAATTCGACACCAGTGTCAAGGAAGCGGAGGAGCCAGATGGATATGGATATTTCTGAAATGCTCAATACACCAGAGCTGGTGTTTGACGAGAAACCACATATCTACACGCTGAACGGTGTGGTTATCCCCAGCGTGTCGGAGATCCTGCAGCCGCTTAGCATGGCGGAGTATGGGAGTATCGACCAGAGAACTCTCCAGCAGGCAGCAGATAGGGGAACGGAAGTACATAGTGCGATAGAGAACTGGCTGAAATATGGGATTGTCGATCTGACACCGGACTACATGGGATATTTCGACGGGTTCATGGAATGGTGGGAGCAGCGGAAGCCGGAAGCGGTCGGCTCGGAATTGCGGACCTACCACAAACTTTTGAGGTATGGAGGAACGGTGGACTTGCTGGCGTATATCGACGGCGAGTTAAACCTGATTGATTTCAAGACGACCTATCGGCTGATTGAGAAGAACTGCGGCGTCCAGTTGGAAGCCTACTCACAGGCCCTGGCAAGCCACGGCGTCAAGGTGGAGAGAAAAAGAATCCTGCATCTCGGAAAGGATGGGAAGTGGCACGATCCACAGTTCCCGGTCAGAGATGCAGAACGGTGGAGAGTGTTCGGCTCTTTGAAGACGGTGTATGACTATGTGAAAGCCGCATAGTTTGCATAATATTATCAACCAAGAAAGGAACGGTGACGGTATGAACGAAGCAACAAACGCTCTTGTCCTCGGCACGGAAGAGCAGAAGGAACTCGACCGGGAGGTCAGCATCTTCGAGCAGAAAGCGAATGAGATTGAGGTGAAGACCGAGTCGGCTTTGGACTGCGCAGCAGTGTGGACCAAACAGGTGAAGGCTCTGAAAAAGAAGGCAGAAGAGTATTGGGACCCGATGCGGGTGGCAACATACAATGCCTACCAGACGGTTCTCGCACACAAGAAACAGATGACAGAGCCGATGGCGAAAGCAGAGAAGATCCTGAAGGGCGAGGTTTATGCTGAGTCGCTGAAGAAGTGGACTGCTGAGAACATCAGCCAGATCAAGAGCATTCCGAGTGAAACGCTCGGCAATCTGGAGCAGACGATCCTCAACGGATACCGCAGCGGTGCGACCATCGGCCAGATGAAGAAAGAGATTCAGTCGGAGTACGATGTGAGCAAGCGCAAGGCGGAGCTTCTGGCAAGAGACCAGGTGGCGACGCTGAATGCGCAGGTCACGAAGATGCAGCAGACCGACGCAGGCGTCAAGAGATACAAATGGTCTTCATCGAACGATTCCCGTGTCCGCGACTGCCACAAAGCGCTGAACGGGCAGACCTTCAGCTGGGATGACCCGCCGGAGATGTGGTACATGACGAAGACAAAAGGGAAGGTGTTTACCGGACGCCGGTGCCACCCCGGCGAAGATTACTGTTGCCGCTGCGTGGCACTTCCTATCTTCGATTGGGAGACGGTAGACGTTCCGATGGATGGGGGTGAATGATATGGGGAAATACGAGAGGAGCGAGGAACTGGAGAAACTCGCTGCGAAGGTGATTGCCGAGAATGAGATCTTCAGTCACTTGAGCAGCGACGATTGCAGGATTGCGTTCCAGGAATGCGAATCCACGAAGACGAACAGTGGGAAGATCGTTTATGCCGACACCGAACGGGTGAAGGACAAGCTGAAGGCTTTTCTGCCGTATGATTTCATTATCACCTTCTATGCGGACGGTATGGAACTGAGCGTTGAGATGAAAGAGCGGCTGATGTACCACGAGTTGAAGCACGTCGGATTCGAGCCGGAGGAAAAGAAGTTTTCTATCATGTGGTACACGTTTTCAGACACGATTTTCATAGGAACGAAGATTGTCTGTCAGAATGTCCTACAGACAATCTTGCGGAATGTCCTATCGAATGTCTGACACTAAACCAATACCATAACCATAACCTATATTATTATATAAATATAAAGCGCATTTCTGTATGAATGTCCTGCGGACAATCTCACAGACGCGCTTATTTTTATGCGTCTTGGAAAGGAGGCAACCGATGGCTGGATATACGAACTTCGACAGACAGTACCGTTTGGCTGCCGGTCAAGGCGGAAAGACAGGGTTTGAGATCGGGGAAGTATCATCGACCTATCCGGTTCCCCTGCATATCACATTCTCTCTGGAGAAGAGCGACCTGGAGACGCAGAACACAGGGAAGATTGAAGTATGGAATCTGAGCAAAGCGCACATTGCGGTTCTGGAAAAGACGAACTGCATCGTAAGCCTCCGGGCCGGGTACGGGAGCAACATGGCTCTGATCTTTGCTGGGTATGTGAGTTTCGTTTCCACGGTGATGGACGGCGCGGACCGGAAGACAACGATTGAGGTTTTGGACAGCCTGACGGAAGCAAGGAATACCTATGTTTCGCTCTCCTATAACGGAACGGTCAACTGGAAAACCATCTTCGATGATGTAGCCGCACAGATCGGGTGCGCTGTGGTGTACTCCTACAACGCACAGTTTGCGAAGGTGCGGTCAGTAGAGCAGTACGCCAGGACGAAGAAAATGCTGGAGCAGGATGAGACGGATTTCCTCGGCATCGTCCACAAGTACCATATGCCGGATGAAGACGCTGAGTCGATTCTGGCGGTCGTGGATAAATACCGGATGGAGCCGGCCGACAGGGAGAGATTTATCGAACTGATAACCGCATACAACATGAACGACCTGGTGATTGCAGAGTTCCCTAAGTGGATGGTGGACCATGAACGTGAGAGCCTTCTGGAGATCACGAAGAATATCCACGAAAACCTGGTGATGGCAAACTCGATCTATCCGGTATGCGAGGCGGAGTTTTACGAACGCCGAGTAAACCAGGACAGGGCAATCGGGAATTGTTATCAGTTGCTCCACGAGATGCAGTATATCATATCCGTATTCCCGGTGAACAAGCAGAAGTACATGAGATACACCGACATGATTACACGGGAGATTGCTCTGATAAAGGGCTGGAGAAAGAGCGACAATAAGATATTAACCAGAATCAGGAAAGAACAGAAGCATCCACGCAGCCAAGTGGTAGAATTGCTCGCCGATATTCTGGCGGCCTTGAAAAAGGACGCCGGATAGGCGGGCATTTTTATGGGGCACGTTCTGAACCCGGTACAACTTCTGGTTGTGCGCTGTAGCGTCATCGACGAACTTCGCGAATTGCAACAACAATGGCAATGTGAACTACAACTCAGCGAGCAACTCGAATGGTGTCCGCCCGATTTCGTGTTACTATACGAAGTGTAGGCTAAGTGCCGATATGGATAACAGGAAAGGAGAGCGTGTCCATCCCGAAAGGGTGAATGTCCACCCTGATGTGGCCTGGTACGCCAGTTGTCACTATTTACAGGGTGGTGTCTATGGGGTATTTAGAGATCATCAGCGATGCCAATACCCTGATTGATTCGTTTAATCAGGCGAAGAAAAAGTAATTTCTGGAGATCAGCAGGGGTGGCGATTTTGGAGAAATTCTTTTTTGCGTTCAGCATATTCAGGATGTAATTGATCGTGAATTCTACAACGACAACATCATTCACAGCCGGATTATCGCATTCTCCGGTTTTTTTGAGAGGGCAAGTATAATTC
>JAJBVF010000437.1 GCA_020859965.1 Clostridiales bacterium | reverse complement strand
GTCGCGATATTATTTAACATAATCGTGGTGATCACTTCGTTTACTTTAAGCTTCACTTTTAATAAGCCAGGAACAAGCGCATAAAGCCCCCCTACAACAGCAGCAGCCACTGCAGCTGCCGGAATCACCATCCATGCAGGATTTCCGTCAAGCACCACGCCAACCTGAAGCGCCACAATCGCGCCAAGCAAAAGCTGTCCTTCTCCGCCGACATTAAAAATCCCGACACGGGAGCCGATGTCACAGGCTACTCCACACAGGCAGAGAACCATCGCGTATTCAAACACATCGCCGATATGGCGGACATTGGAAAAAGCGCCATCTACTAATGCCTGATATGCGGTAAGAGGATTATACCCGGAAATCATCAGAATCACGGCACCGATCAGCAGTGCCGCTGCAATGCTGGCTGCCAGAGCGACCATGTAAGAAAGATCAATCCGCCGCTTCATGAATTTCCACCTCCTCTTTCCTGTGCCCGGTCATATAATAACCGATCTCTTCTCTCGAGGCTTTTTCCGCCGGGAATTCTCCGGTAATCCTTCCTTCATACATTGTAATAATCCGGTCGCTCAACCGAAAAACCTCGTCCAGATCCGCTGATGAAAGCAGAATCGCACACCCCTCATTCCGCTTTTGAATGATCGCCGTATGAATGAATTCCATCGCGCCGATATCGATTCCACGGGACGGATTTGAGATCAGCAGCACGGGCGTGCCATGGGAAAATTCCCTCGCTACCACGACCTTCTGCATATTGCCGCCGGACATCGACCCGACAACGGCATGAATACCGGCGCCCCGGATATCATATTCCTGATACAGTTTTCCGGCATAACGGTCGATTTCCGATCTGCGCTGATGAAAGCCAAAGCGATTAAACGCAGGCTCATTCTGTTTCCCGGCAAGAAGGTTGTCCGCCACATCGCTTATCGGATCCACTCCGGTAGAAAGCCGGTCCTCCGGCACATGGGAAAGCCCGATCTTCCGGATCTCTCCGGCAGAAAGTCCCGCCGCCGGTTTCCCGCAAATCTTCACAGAACCGCTCTCACAGGGCCGCATGCCAGCAAGTGCTTCCAAAAGCTCACTCTGTCCATTGCCTTCTATGGCCGCGATCCCCAGCACTTCTCCGGCGCGCACAGACAGATTAACGCCATTTACTGCCATCAGGCCGCGGCTATCGCGGACATGAAGATCCTGAACCTCGATCTGTACATCACCCGCCAGCCCCGTCTTTTCCAGCTGGTCAAAAAGCACCGGGCGTCCCACCATCATAGAGGCAAGGATCCTTTCATTCACATCCTTTGTCTTTTCAACGCCGACCAGCTTTCCCGCCCGCATAATGCCGACGTTATCTGAAACAGCCATTACCTCACTCAGCTTATGCGTGATCAGAATAACCGTTTTATCCATTTCGCGGACAATCCTGCGCAATACCTCAAACAATTCCTCCGTTTCCTGCGGAGTAAGGACAGCTGTCGGCTCATCCAGGATCAGAATATCAGCACCGCGATACAGAGTTTTCAGAATCTCCACCCTTTGCTGTAAACCCACGCTGATATCTTCCACCCGTGCAGACGGATCCACGTTAAGGCCATACTCATGCACCAGTTCCCGCGTGATTTCCTCCGCCCGCGAATTGTTATATAAAAACCCATATCTGTGAGGCTCCCGGCTGAGGACAATATTCTGAGCCACAGTGAAAGAAGGAACGAGCATAAAATGCTGATGCACCATACCAACATGCATCTGAATCGCATTCTTCGGGCTGAAGGTCTGCACCTTTTGTCCACAGATATAAACCTCTCCATTCGTGGGAGCATAAATACCGTAAAGGATATTCATAAGCGTACTCTTGCCGGCACCATTTTCACCCACAAGTGCCAGTATCTCTCCCTTATGTATCTCAAGCGACACATCATCATTTGCCAGGACTCCCGGGAATTCCTTTGTAATATGTTCCAGTCTGACAACTGTTTCTCCCAAGACTTCTCCTCCTCTCACTGATTGGAGGAAACAGCGTAATGCCATTTCCTCCAATCGATCTGGAATATCCGTGTTCTTCAGCGTACGCTGTCCACTACAATCTCACCGGAAACAATCATTTCTGTAAGCTCTTCTACTTTTGCCTTTGTCTCATCAGATACCTGCTGTGTGGAATCTTCCTCGCCATAGCCGATCCCGACATACCCGGTCGCCAGATCCGCCGCCCAGGTCGTTCCCCACAGGGAGAGGTCGCCTTCCATGTAATCCACCACTGCCTCATAGATCGAATTCCCTACTTCCTTTTTCATCGAGCAGATGATCACATCGTCCGCTATGTATTTCTGATCACAGTCTACACCGATCGCCCAGAATTCTCTCTCCTGCGCAGCTTCAAATACACCGTCTCCCGCTTTTGAAGCAATCTGGAAGATCACATCCGCTCCCTCATCGTTCAGAGCCAGCGCACACTCTTTTCCTTTTGCCGGATCGTCATAATCATTGGTATAATTCACGGTCACTTCAATGGAAGAGCCGTTCTCATCCGCATAATACTGAGCGCCCTGCTCATATCCGACTACAAAATCATTGATCGTATCGCTGTCCTCGCCGCCGACCGCTCCGATCACTCCGCTTTCTGACATAGACGCAGCAATATAGCCGGCAAGGAAGGAGCCTTCATTCTGCGCATAGGTAATATTCAGAATATTTTCTACCGGCGCTGAAGTCTCATTGTCCACCCAGATCCAGTACACATCCGGATAATCCAGCGCAATCGTCTCAACATTGTAAAACTCCCAGCCGACGCAAACAACGATATCACCGACATCCGCCGCATTCTGCATCTGCGCATCAAAATTCTCATTGTTGCATTCAATTGTACTCACTTCGATGTTCTCATATTCCTCCGCCAGAAGGTCTCCGCCTTCTTTTGCGGAATCATTAAAGGAACGGTCTCCAAAGGTACTGCTGACAACGATATAAACATTTACCGTGTCCTCTTCCGCCGAAACGGAAATTCCTGATAAAAGGCTCATGGAAAGAGCCAGTGAAAGTGTGCATGCAGTCAATCGTTTCATGTTTCATTCTCCTTTCTGTATCAAAAGTGTATCAAGTGCCAGCGTAATGATACTATCCAGTCCCGATTCCTTCACGGCATCCGGCACGGTCTCCTCCGGCCGATACATGTTCATGACGATCGAGAGCATCATCAACGCTTTTACATGGAAGCGGGCAGCCGCCGTATAAAGCGCCACTCCTTCCTGTTCACATGCCAGCAGCCCGTATTTTTCCCACTGCTTGCAGTACTCCAGCTTATCATCCACATACAGATGATCATTTGTCAGGGTGTTTCCGACATACACCTTCAGCGACCTCTCCTTCGCCAGATGATATGCCTGATCCAGCATCTCAAAATCCGCCAGTGACGAATAATGTCCCGGAAGAATATAGTCGTTCATCCCTGAAGTCGTGGAAATTCCCTGCGAGAGAACAATGTCACCCAGCCGGATATGCTCTGGTATCGCCCCGGCAGTGCCCAGACGGATCAGCGTTTTGCAGCCGTATTCCCTGCAGAGTTCTGTGGCGTAGATCATCATAGACGGCGCCCCCATCCCTGTGGACATCACTGAGATTCTTTTTCCCTTGTAATATCCGGTATAGCCCCAGGCATTGCGGATCTCATTTACCCGGGTCACATCCGTCAGATATGTCTCCGCGATATATCTGGCACGCAAAGGATCCCCCGGCAAAATCACATCCGGCGCAATCTCTCCTGGCGCAGCGCTGATATGCATGCTCATAAAAAACAACGCCCTCCTTTATTTTTTATCTCATTCTAACCCCGCTCATTTTCTGTGTCAATCGAAAAAAGAATGCGAGAGTGCACAGCAAATACTTCCTGGAATGCGCAGAGACGGACTGCAGGATCTTATCCTTGCAGTCCGTCTCTTTTTCTGAATAATTGGATATGGTTCAAAACAGCTCCGGCACCCATTTCTTCGGATCGACATCCATGAACTTTGCGCGCTCGAAACGATCTTTCTGATCATAAGGAACTGTGCAGTCGAAGATTGCCTTGCACGCCACGCCGGTCGCACGGATGTCCGGATGATACGCCGGATTGTTTGACGGATCGAGCGGATGGCACTGCACGCCCGGAATCATAATAATATCCTTATCCGCCTGGAAGCGGGTCGTCATCGCCCACATCACGTCCTTGATATCAAACGGGTCAACGTCCTCATCCACAAGGAAGACATGCTTAAGCTCTGCGAACGCAGAGAATGCGAGCAGCGCTGCCTGGCGCTGGCGTCCTTCATCCGAAGGCATGGACTTCTTAAACTGCATGATGGCGATGTATTTTCCGCCGCCTGAAGACGCACAATACACATTCAGCAGCTTGCCAGGCATTGCCTTATCCACCATCGTAAGGATGCTTGCTTCCGTCGGGATACCCGCCATAGACACATGCTCTTCGGACGGCCCGATGCAGGTCTGCATGATCGGGTTTTTCCGTGTCGTTACGGCCTTTACCTTAATGACCGGAAGCGCCGGATTGGCCGGTCCGCAATATCCCGGAAATTCCGGCATTGCCTTGCCGGTGCCGGAATTGATATCCTCCTGAATGCGTCTGCCCGGAAGTACCTCACCCTCAATGACATACTCTGCGTTCGCAATCGCACGCTCGTTGATGGTCAGACATTTTACCAGCTCCACCGGCTGATTGCGGATCGCACCTGCCGCCTGCAGCTCATCATAACCAAGCGGTGTTGTCGGCGGTTCAAAACAGGAGGCAATCTCAATCGCCGGATCGACGCCGATCGAAATCGAGATCGGCAGCGGTTCGCCCTTCGCCTCAGCCAGCTCAAAGAAATGACCGATATGGCGCGCACCCGGCTGGAAGAAAATCGAGATTTCATCCTTGCTCTGCAGGCACATCCGGTGAATGGTCACATCCGATGTCCCGGTCTCCGGACTGGTCGCATAGCACATGCCAAGCGTGATATACGGTCC
>JAJBVF010000161.1 GCA_020859965.1 Clostridiales bacterium | reverse complement strand
TAAATCAATTTCCCTGTCGAACAGGCATGAGAGAGTATCTGGCAGTGTTTGCTGGACGCCTGACAGGGAACCCACATGCCTTTGATGATGGAAGCAGAGATGGTCAGCTTCTGACACTTACTGTTTTGTGGGAAAACGAAAGGCAGGAAGAGGAAAAACAGAAATCAGGAGATCAGATTTCCTCAACTGTTTTCCCTGTAATAGGCAAACAGAAACATTATCTTGCTGTAGGAATTTTGAAGGACGATATGTCCAACTATGCCATGCTCTCCGGTATTCGTGCGCGAAAAAAGGATGGCAGAGAGCATGCCGGAATCGAAGGCTTTCTGTCTGAAGGAGAACCGGTGCAGGTACCCCTGTCTGTAATTGCGGGCTGGGAGCAGGTCGAATGTCCGGATAATACAATCTATATTGTAGAAAATCCATCTGTCTATGCCTTATTGTGCCAGCGATGGCTGGGAAAGCGAGCCTGCATGTGTATGAACGGACAGCCGCGTCTTAGCGCAGTCCTGATATTGGATTTACTGGCAAAATCGAATGCAACTGTATACTATGCGGGAGATTTTGACCCCGAAGGATTACTGATTGCGCAAAAGATAAGACAGTATTATCTGGAGAGTCTGACGAAAAATATTTCTGCATATTCTTTGCCGGATAGTTCGGCTTCGGGTATAAAACAAAAATTTCAATTTTGGCACATGTCAGGAGAAGACTGTCATGCGAGCTTATCTGAAGAACCTATTTCCGAAAAACGAATGAAAATACTGGATCGTATTACTGACCAGGAGCTTGCACATGCTGTGAGGCTGCTGCGGAAATACGGTGTAGCCGGATATCAGGAGAATATTTATGACAGGTATCAGGAATAAATATAGCAATGTAGATTTGGTCTTATTTTAAAGGAAGGTGAGGCTTATCCTGCAATTAAGTCTTGATAAGCGGCAATTATGCGATATCCAGGGCCGCCTTTTTGAGTTGGCGCTAAAGAGCGGATATGATTCTCCGATTTTTATAAAAGCATTTATGAACAGCCGGGCTGAGGAATGTCTGGATGACACCGGATAAATAATCATGCTTCAAGCGCAGCAGGAAGCAGCTTCGCCCAAAACTGCCCTATGCCCCGATAATTTCCAGCGTGATTGCCGCCATTTCCTCCGGACTCTCCTCTGCGCCATTTTCGATCCATTGTGTCAGTACAGAGAAGAGGCCGCCGACCTCAAATCGTGCCGCATAATGGCTTTTTTGGGACTGTGAAGATACGGTGTGGAGCGAGTCATATAGGAAATCCGTGAGTACCGAGAAGCAGTCAATCAGGATTTTCATCAGATCTGCCTGCTCCAGGAGAGTCGTCATCTTTTGATTTTTCAGAAAATAGGTAAAAAAGCCGTACAAAGCCTGATCGGCCTGACCGTTTGCTTCTGTGACGATCGACTGCGCAGATTTCTTAAAATGCTGGACCAGAATATCTTCTTTCGAAGAATATGTCCGATAATAGGTCATGCGGGAGACACCGGATTTCCGCGCAATATCAGTGACGGTTATATATTTATATTCTTTTTGCTCCATCAAAAGTATCAGTGCTGTGAAAATACAGTCTTTTGTCGTTTCTTTCTCCCGACTCATGATATAAGATCCTTTCCGCATTTAAAGCAATTTGTACATATACAGCAGGCGAGCTGCGCATCCAGTAAAACTATAGTAAACGACTGTAGTCACTTATTCATAGATTCCATTGATCGTGACTTCAAATACCGCTTCCTGTCCATTCAGATCATCTACGCCGTAATCCTCCGGGAAAGTCACTGTTACATCTACTGTATCTCCGGGATGATAGCCGATCAACTGGTCTTCAAAATCGTCAATGTAGCTTTCGGAGCCAATTGTCAGGTCCGTCCCGTTGCCATCGGTACTTCCACCATCGAATTCAACACCATCAATGGAACCCACATAATCAATATTCACTGTATCACCGTCTTCGACAGTTAAAGAAGTATCTGTTGAATAAGAGGCTGTTTCTGTGACAGCTTCTGTGGAGGCTTCATTTGCATCGTTGCTGGAGTTACTAAATGGCTTGAAAGAGTCGACCAGAATAACGATGATCAAAATTGCGATCAGGGCAGATGGAATTGCAATGGAAAGAATTTTATTTCGCTTTTCTCTCTGTTCTTTTTTGTGTCGTTCTTCTGCCCGTCTTTGCTGTGCGAGTTTTTTGTTTTCTTTTTTCATCTCATTTATTCTCCCTCTTTTGGATTTTGTAACGGAACTGTTTTTTAGCTGGCAATTGCTAACAGTTATGATTTTCTTTACTTTACGAAAAAGATGTGCATATTTTGTGTTCGATTTGTGAGAATTTTTTTATTTAGAAAGATTATGAAAATTTAATGAACATATTTTAGAAAAGTGTAACATTTCGAGATTCGGTGGCTTGATTTTCTGATTATGGAAAGATATACTGCTTTACAGATTTTATGAAACGGAAATATAAAAGCAATTATAAAAGTAACTATAAAAGTATGAATATCTGTGAAACATGAGCGCTTTGAGAATTGGAGGATACAGGAAATGGGCAAAGTGATCGGAATTGACCTTGGAACGACAAACAGCTGCGTATCAGTAGTGGAAAATGACCAGCCGGTTATTATACCGAACAGTACAGGAGGACGTACGACGCCAAGTGTTGTTGCTTTTTCGAAAAACGGAGAGCGTTTGGTAGGGGACGCGGCACGGCGTCAGGCAGTGACAAATTCAGGCAGGACGATCTCATCTGTGAAGCGCCATATGGGTACGGACTGGAGTACCAGGATCGATGGAAAGGAGTATAAGCCGCAGACGATCAGTGCAATGATCCTGATGCAGCTGAAAAAAGATGCGGAGGATTTTCTCGGAGAAACGGTGACTGAGGCTGTTATTACGGTTCCCGCCTATTTCAATGATATTCAGCGACAGGCGACGAAGGATGCCGGTCGTATCGCCGGCCTCGATGTAAAGCGCATTATCAATGAGCCGACGAGTGCGGCACTGTCCTATGGTCTTGATCATGGAGACGCACAAAAGGTCATGGTGTATGATCTGGGCGGAGGTACCTTTGATGTGTCGATTATTGAGATCGGAGAAGGGCTGATTGAGGTGCTGTCGACTTCCGGTGATAATCATCTAGGTGGAGATGATTTTGACGCGCGTGTTTCTGACTGGCTGGTTGCGGAATTTAAAGCAGAGCATCGCGTGGATATTTCCCGGGATTTTGCCGCGATGCAGCGGATCAAAGAGGCAGCAGAGCAGGCAAAAAAGGAATTATCTACTTCGGACAGTACCAATATTGTACTTCCCTATCTGACCCAGATCAAGGGAGAACCGGTTCATCTGGAACGGACGCTTACAAGAAATAAATTCAACGAGCTGACCGCGGATCTGGTCCGCCGCACGGAAGTTCCGGTACAGACGGCTTTAAGTGACGCGGGGATTACAGCCGCGCAGCTTGGCCGTGTGCTTCTTGTCGGAGGATCGACGAGGATTCCGGCAGTGCAGCAGAAGGTGTTCCAGCTGACCGGAAAAGAACCGTCTAAAAATATCAACCCGGATGAATGTGTGGCTCAGGGAGCAGCGATTTTAGGAAGCACGCTTCAGGGGAATTCGCTGATGGCTGCCGGTACGGGAATGGATCTGCTGTTGATGGATGTCACACCATTGAGTTTGTCAATTGAGACGGTTGGAGGAGTGGCAACCCGGCTGGTGGAACGCAATACTACTGTTCCGACTCGTTATTCCCGTGTGTTCTCCACAGCGGCTCCGTATCAGCGCGATGTGGAAATTCATGTGCTGCAAGGCGAGCGTACAATGGCTAAGGATAACAAAACAATAGGGAAATTTCGTCTTAAAGGCATCCGCCGCGCACCGGCAGGCGTGCCGCAGATTGAAGTGACCTTTGACATTGACGCGAATGGAATTCTGAAAGTATCCGCGAAAGACCTTGATACCGGAAAAGAGCAGTCCATCACGATTACGGCGGACGACCGTATGTCTGATTCTGAGATTCAGCAGGCCATTCATGATGCACAGGAATATGCGGGACAGGATAGCCAGCGCCGGGATGCGATTGAGATCACAAACGAAGCGCAGAGTCTTCTGGCTAAGGCTCAGCAGGCATATAAAGAACGTAAGAAAGATCTGAACAAGGCATCTGCTAGGCAGATCAAAAATGATTGCAACGCACTGCAAAAAGCCCTTTCAAAATTCCGCCTGGACCGGATGACAGATCAGGATCTGGAAAACGTAAAATCGGCAAAGGCGGCACTGGAGCAGTCAAGCTCTCAGATCTTGGGAATCTGAGTTGAAGCGTTGCAAGGATGAAAAGCAGGAAATATTTTGTTATCTGAAAACATGAAAATATTACGGTCGCAAATAAAGACGGTATCAGGGATTTGTAATAGTGATAGTGGTATCGGCCTTGCACAAGTGTGAACCACAGATTATGAGTATGAGATAATTGAAAACATTTTTGCATATAAAAACCGCAATGTAGAGAAAACGGAATATCCGGATTCTTCTGCTATTGCGGTTTTTGTTATGCGCAGGGCCGGGCAAGGAGTTTTTGCGGCATAAGCCGCACCCGGCCCGCGCAGGCGAGTAGGAGCCGACGAGCCGCCTTCCTACTCGATCGCAGAACCGGGCAATGTGTTTTGCGGCTTAAGCCGCCCCAGCCCGTAGCCATAAGGAATCCTCCGACTGCGTTGGCAATCTATATAACATACCGTGCGGCTTGCCGCCCCTGCTCGATTCGTTGCTGTAGATTCTGACAGACTCAGTTCACGACATTAAGCCATCACTGAGGTGATGAGTGCCATCTTGTAAACTTCATCTGCGTTGCATCCGCGGGAGAGGTCATTGATCGGTGCGTTCAGACCCTGAAGGATCGGACCATATGCATCAAATCCGCCCAGACGCTGAGCAATCTTATAACCGATATTGCCGGACTGAATCTCCGGGAAGATAAAGGTATTTGCC
>JAJBVF010000404.1 GCA_020859965.1 Clostridiales bacterium | reverse complement strand
TCCTCCATGACCCGCCGTGACATGATTTGAGCCGGCCCCAGGGCCAGCAGGAAGGACTTTTCCAGATAAGGGTATCCTTCATGCCGTTTCAGCCACAGGCCCTCCCCACGGTGGCAGCTTGAATAACCATCGGGCAACAAGGCATGAAAATCGGCAACATGCCGGAAGTAGTCCGGGTCATAGAAGTCATCATCGTCAATCTTGGCAAAAAGGTCATAGGATGAAATATCCAGGCCACGGACGGTATCCATAAAGTTGGTAAGCTGGTTTCTGTTAGGGCAGAGGCGCAGCGTCACTCTTCCGGCATCGATGAACGGCTGCACATGGGGAAGCAGAATCCTGCGGGCCGTTTCAGCCGAAACTCCCTTAACTGCTGCAAATACATGCAGATGTGGATAGCTCTGGTTCATCATGCAGAGAATCTGGCGAAGGAGGTCTTCCACCCGCTTGTATGATGCAATGCATGCCGCCATATTGAATGGCCGTCCAAGTGGCCGTTTCTGAGAAGGAGAAACTGTTTCCGAAACCGTCCATGGTTTCCCATCGTCATACCGCGGCATAAAAACTCCCCCGTGAAGCAACGGTTCGTCCTTTCCCTCCATGGAGGCAGGCTGCCGCCCGGCATTTCCCTCCCTGAAAATTTTCTTGAAAAACAAGGCTGCTTCATCCAGCAGGCCATCCACGCCGATCTGTCCCTCGTCAAACAAGGGGCCCTTGAAGTAGGAGAGGTATTCGTCAACATTCCTGTCCAGGTGCTCCACATACCGGACCAGTTCCGCATGATTGCGAAAATCACGAGCATTGATGAACCGCCCGGGGTTGAATTCGCGGCAGGCATCCGGTGCTCCCCAGTAGACGGGCAGGCTTCCGGCAGCAAAAGCATCCGTCAGTTTTTGCGTTATGTAACCGGGGGAAGCATAGTTTTCAAACGCTATGGTGAATTTGTACCGGGAGCAGAATTCGACTTTGTCTTTAACGATCATGCCCGTGTTGTTCAGAAGCTGGCCGGAACTGTCTACGTATTTGTATTGGGAAAGAGTTTCCAAAAAACGGATGGCCTCCCGGAATTCTCCCCCGGAATAGACGAAATTACAGAATTTTTCATGCCGGTTGAGAATATCCCCTGGAACGGAGGAGTATTGTTCAATGTGACCCGTCCTGCGGATATAGTCGGCGTTTAACCACGCAGGAAAACGAAAATGACGGTCCCCGGAAAGCGTTCCATCTCTCAGGCTTGTCAGGGAATAGCATCCTTCCTTCCAGCGCGGCAAAACAGGTTCTTCCGTATAAAACAGACGAGGACCTTTAAAGGAACGTGCGGCATTTCCAAAGATTGAATAAATCAGCAAGTCGGCACGGGCCAGGTCATCCACAAAAACAGCGCCCAAACGTTCTTTCAAGATCAGGCCCAGAATGTGGTTTTGCGGTTTGAACCCGGATTCAAAGTCGGTAAAAGCTATGCAAACGGGAGAGTCCATCCGAGTGACGTGAGATAAGAGTTTTTCCGAGAAAACATGCGATTTCCTGTCCAACCGGCATCAAACGGAACTAGTCCAGGCGGAGATGCGCATACGGGCTTTTTGCCTCCTGCAATAACGGCAGAATACGAGAGAGAAAGCACTCCTGCAGAGCCGGCTTTTGGGAAAGAGGGATGACTTCATCGTCATGAAATTCCCGGATGACATTTTTGTATTTAGCCGTTTTCATGAAGTGCATCCAGCAGGCATCAGGATAAGGGGTCACCTGCGGATGAGCGGTTATATCCACTTCGTAAGGCGCCGCAATTCCAAAGCGGGGCAAGTTGTTCATGCCGCAGATGAGGGAGTCGCCACCGCCATTTACAGGCCGAGGACCATAAATCATCAATCTTTGCTGATGAACCAGGGTATTGTGCCCCCGGATGGAGACGCAATCCTCCGGACCGGATATCATTTGAAAGGCCGCTTCCAGTTCCCGGGTAAAATAAATTTGGTCAGCGTCTATTTTAGAAACGCAAAACAGCTGCCCTTCATAAAGACGGCGAATGAATTCCATGCCGAAATTCAAGTAGGTGTCAATTCTGTTTTCCCGGGGAAGGCTCCTCAAGTCATCCACGGAATGAGGAGGAACGACATGATGCGGATAATGAAGAAAGCTGACCCGGCATTGACAAGCGTGGCAAAGGTGATGTTCCCATTCCTTGACCAGGTCAATGCTGCGGTCATCCATATCCGCCCAGAGCACCACAACGTGGTCCAGAACGGGAGCTACGCTCAACAAACATGGGATAACTGCGTTTTCTTCATTGAGAATACGGAGAAAACCTATCCGTTTCATGTTTTCGGCCAATTTTGTTTTTTGTGATTGGCATTCCATTTTTTGATTAGGGATTTTTCATTATTGAGGGATTTTGCGAAACGCCTAGGCGGATATACGCAGATTTCTCACCTCCCCATGGTTCCCGCTTTCCGTTTCCATCATCCGGAACATTTCTTCAATCCAGGATTGAACCAATGCCGGCTTTTCCTTTACCAGATGTACGATTTTTCCGTGAACAACAGTATGATGTTCCTTGCTGCCAGCCTGATAGGCATATGTTTTCAGAAGGTAAGGAGCCAATCTGTTCGTCGCTTCTTCATCAAGAGTCCAATGTTGACTGGTACTGTAAAAAGCAAACAAACAAAGTCCGGAGGATTCCGGCTGCTGAAGCAGTTTGAGTGGATCTCCATAACGCTCCAAAAGATTTTTAAACGGTCTTTTTTTCCTTATCTGTTCATGAGATGGGGAAACTTTTATTCCCCGGTATACAGGAGACTGTCCACTTAAATCCACCGGCCATGGGCATCCCCACACGCCAATATGAAGATGCGGGAAATCCTTTTTCAATCGCTGCGCCAGAATAAGGGCTGCAAACGCATCCTTGCAAATCCCCATCAGCAGGACGGATTGAAGCCGGGGCATCTTTCGTATTCCTTTTTCAACATCACGATACATGCGTTCCAGCAGCAGCAACCCCTCCCATTGATGATACCTCATGCCGATAAAAGGACGGCTGGAATGCCGGAACACGGAGTTATAGCCGTCATACGGGTTGATGAGCAATTCCCGCGCGTATTTGTTCACTTCATTGATGGTAGAAGAATAATGATAGTCAAGGTACTGATATTTACCCTCTTCCATCCTCAGAAATTCTTCAGTCCCCCAGTTATCCCATTTAAGAACGAGTTTGTTTTCATCATGTTGAAGTATGGTTGCGTGGTCATTGCGGTGAAGCCGGCGTCCCCGTTTTTCATTCATCTGAAATTGGTCTGTCCACTGAGGATGGCTGATGAGAATGGTGTCCACAGGAAGCAAGTCCGGTGCGGGAACATTCCCCTGGGAAGAAACCGGCGGCGCCGGGGCGGAGTAATGAAATTCACCGGCGGCATCTTCCAGAATGGGAATGACTCTTCCGCTGTCAATGAGGGACTGCATGTAGGCATTTTCCGTTGGCGCATGATGCTTTGAAGAACCCGCAGCCCTCAGGTTCATATCCGTATCTCCCAAATAGTAAAGCTGGGCTTCAGGGAATAAATAGTCCGCCAGACAAAGCGCCTTGCTCAACGTGGTAAAATTGCCCGTGCTGCGGTGAACTTCCCCCGGCATGAATTTCCAGTTTTCCAGCCCTTCCCTACAAGCAAATTCATTGGAATAGCCCAATTCTTCATTGTTGAAGTAAATTTCCGGGACTCCGCGTAAAATTTCCATATGCCTTTCCTCAGGGGAAAAAGCCAGGTATCCGGCGAAGCAGGAAACAAGAACAATATCCGTCCTTTTTCCCGCCAGACCGGAATTCAAGTTATCCATTTTGCTGATTCTCATTACTTTGTCGCAAGAGTCGACAAAAGAGGAATAGTTGCGTTTCAAATCACGTTTATTTGAGACGATGCAAATGCGTTTTTTATGCCCTTCTGAAGCCAGAAAACATTGCCAGTCTTTAAATTCACCTAACCGTGACAAGGCTTTCCACTCTTCTTCCGTATCAATTTGCAGACAACAGGGAAAATCATTCGGGTAAGGGCAGGAGCCGTCATCAAACATCGTACCCGATTCCAGAAATTTTTTCCGGGTAACAACATTAATATTTCCGTCAAAAAAATAGAAAAATTTCTTGGCGTCCTGTTCCCGATGCGCCAGATGGAAATGTCCCTCCATGTGACCAATCATTTTGGTTTTGCGGGCCGTGTAGGCGGATTGAATTTTCCCTTTTTCCATGTCTTCCGCCATTTGGCGCAACAGGCCCCGACGACGGAAGGGAGAAGTCGGCTGAAGTACGGCGAATATGTCACAGGAGAAACGGGTCAATACCTGGCGTACGCAATTTTCCATTCGGCGGTCGTCCACCGTCTCCCGGAAGCACCGGATGCCTTCCCGACGGCAGCGTTCCAGAACTTCTTCACTGTCCGTACTGACAACCGGAACAAATCCTTCCTGGAGGGCATAGGAAACGGAATACAGGAACAGGGGCCTTCCATTCAACAAGCGCCTGTTTTTATCCGGACAGCGCTCCGAATGTTTTTTAGCCGGAATAATGGCCAGCTTGCGGATGAATTGGGAAGCCGTGTCCTTCCCTTCCGGACAGAACACGGGAAACGGAGTTGCCGCCAGCGATTGGGGCAGCAGAAGTTCCGCCTTTCCCGTCCATTGTTTTCCGTCATCATGACGGGACATGACGGGATAGCCGTGATGCAGACGGCAAGCCTCCGTACGCGGCCTGCCAGTCCGGCATATATTCCCGCTGCATGAAATCATGGAAAAGAATTCTGCCAGACGGTTCATATATTCTCCGATGTCCGGCTGGCCCGGTACAAAAACGGGACCGTCCATATAACTGAGGTAAAGGTCTTCATCCTGATCAAGACGAATCACATATTCAGCCAGGGCCTCCGGGGTGGAAAAGTCCGCGGCATTGACGAACCGGGATGGATTGGCCTCCATCCCTGCATCGGGGGCTCCCCAATAAATGGGAAGGGAAAGAGCGGCAAG
>JAJBVF010000202.1 GCA_020859965.1 Clostridiales bacterium | reverse complement strand
CTATTTATATTCATAACATTATTAAAATAAATATATTATAAATATGAAATTTTAGAGTGAGATGATTTGGAATAGGGTATAAAGCCTAACTTTGGGTGGACTAACTATACATGCTCTTTTCTTCCCAAGCTTGGTTGGATAGACATCAGAGTCATTATCCGCCTCTTGGAACAGATTGCCGGGAACACGAGAAAGAGGTGATTCGCAAAATCAAAAATTGGTACATGATTTTTACACGTACCGATTGAGGAATGACACTATGTGTTATTTTTTGTTTGCCAAACAACACATAGTGTTATATTCTCCCGACATGGCAACAAGAATTCGCGATATTGTTGCCTCCCTGATCCAAAACGGATTCCAACGAACACCAGGAGGGAAAGGCTCCCATAGACGGTTCAAACACCCGTCCGGCGTTTCCGCTACCATCCCCGGGAAGGACGGAGACGATGCCAAGCCTTACCTGATCAAGCAAGTCCGCAAAAAGATCGAGGAAGCAAAAGGCAAGGGGGCGTAAGTCCCCTTGCCGATTGTCCAAACCATGAATCAAAAAGACCATGAACCAGAAAGAAATAAAATGCCTTGCCCGTCCTTATGCAAGGCTTATCCGGTGGAGTGACGAGGATCAATGCTTTATCGGTTCCTTGCCGGAACTGGACGGCGATTGCACCCACGGAGACACCGTCGAAGAAGTAGCGCGGAATCTGGATGAATGCGCGGAATTGTACGTTGAGGACTGCCTGACGGACGGGACACCCCTGCCTGAACCCCGGGCGGCGGTCATCGTTCCCGGCAAGTCCCGTGCATGGGCCAATGAAAACGCCATTGCCCAGCTTCGCCAGTCCCGGGGCGTCACTCAAAAGGATTTTGCCCGTCTGCTGGGCGTGAGTCTTTCGACACTGATCAAGTGGGAAAGCGGTCAGCGGCGCCCCAGCGGTTCCTCCGCCCGCTTGCTGGAACTGGTCAGCAAGCATCCTGAACTTCTCCAGGCCTGACGTCCCCGGCACGCCAAAATGAGTGCGGTAGCTTTTTTCAGGATTCCACACAAGAAAGAAACACGAGAAATGATGATAAATGACCGCAAGTCTTCACGTTTGAATCTCGACGTGGCGTATAGTTGGCGTACTAATAATTTGATAAATATATAACAAAGAATAAGTTGCGATTATTGTTTGGTTCTCTGTTAATCACTAGGTCGTTGGTTCGAGCCCAACCGGGGGAGCCATTAATAAGAGCCTCATTCCGAAAGGATTGAGGCTCTTTTCTTTTATCTGTATCAGCCTTCTTCCATATCTGTTCGCTACCCTGAAAAGCGCCTAAAACGGCACAAAAAGGAATATATTTTTCTGACTATTTTCTGACAATAGATACCATTTCTATTCAGTAGTCTGGTAGCAGATAAAAAACATCACCGTAGAGTTACCCCTGCGATGATGTTGATGTGATTCCCTGAAATCAGTGGTCAGGGAAATATTTCTGACTAAGGGCATAGGTGAGGTCTCCCCAGTAGGAATCATCCCCACGTACACTTCGTGCCGTTAATATGATTTTCTTGTGACTGACTTTCAGCACGGCATGTTCTACTTGCCCAGGAGAGACCAACTTCTTGAGGTCACGTTTTGATAAAGGGCTGTCAAGAAGAAGGCTGCCCTGCTTACGGAGTATCCTACCAGAATTCTTTCCTCTTAAAAGTGGAAGAGAATCAAGAAGGATGACTTTCAATCGGACGGATGAAAGGGAATCCATATGCAGATTCTGCATTTCTACATAAGCGTAAGGGGCATCTCCTATTAGTCCGGAACATTCAATTGAGAGAATGCAGGCAATAACAGGAGGACATTGTTGTGAATGATATAATATACTCATAGCAAGTATATATGGCATTTCTGAGATGTCTTTTTCAGGCTGCGGAAACGATGAAATAACGCTGTTGACAGCGTCATCTATATGTGACGGCTTCATTATCCGCCGTCATGTTCTCATGACTCCATTCTATGCACTCCGCCATCAGGTGAGGCGGCTGGATGAAGAACTCTGCGGCAATGGCGGGAAGTATCCGACCGGAGATGTTCTGTTTTCAGGTGAGGGGAAACGAATCGTTCTGGGAAAACCCATTGCGGAAGGCGGTGAAGGATCGGTCTTTACTGCCCATTCGGCATTAGGATCGCCACTCGTAGCCAAGCTCTATCATCCAACGCAACGGATGCGTTGGCGTGAGCAGAAGCTTCGGCTGATGTGTTCCCGCCCCATTCGTTCCCCGTGCGTGGCGTGGCCGCGCGAGATCCTGTACGACGAACTGCGGCGCTTTGTCGGCGTGCTGATGCCCCGGGCGGACGGTGTTCCGCTCGGGGCATTCGCGTTTCATGCGGAACTGCTGACGAACCAGTTCCCCTCATGGACCCGTTACGATCTGACCAGGCTATGCCTGAACCTGTCGGAATCAGTCCATACGCTGCACCGTTGCGGTGTCGTCCTGGGCGATCTGCATCCCGGCAATGTGCTGGTTTCTCCTGATGGCTCCATCTGCTGGGTGGATGCCGACAGTTTTCAGGTCGAGGACTATCCCTGTTCCGTCGGCACGGAACGGTTCCGGGCACCGGAACTTAGAGGTAACTACGGAGACTTCCTCCGTGCCCGCAGCCACGATGCCTACGCCCTGTCCGTCCTGCTCTTCATGACATTGGCTCTCGGCCTGTCTCCCTTTGCCCGGCAAGGGGGAGAAGGAGACATGCGGGAAGCCGCCGGAAAGGGCATACTGCCGTACCCGTTTGCTTCGTACAAGCCTCCGGCGGGATTCTACCCGCCCGATACCCCCGGACGCTATGTCTGGTCGTATCTCCCCCGCAAGCTCCGCGATGCTCTCGGTCACAATCTTACCTGTGTCCAGCGTCGCGATTTGCGTCCACGCGTCATGCCGGGGTATCTGGCGCGTTGTTTGCAGCAATACCTCAGGGATATGGAACCGGGAGGCGGAAGGGATCATCCCATGTACCGGGATCTTCTGCATGACCGTCCCTGTCCGCCCCACAGTCTGCTGGTGCAGATGACACCCAATGTCTGTACAGACTGCGGGATTCTCTTCCGGGAGGCTCCTGACGATGTCGCACGGCGTTTACGGCAATCTCATGCCAAATCTTTATGCAAGCTCTGCATACGGCGTCGTAGCGCATTGAATCAGGCAACCCGGAATCCAACCACCAACCATTAACTTGAATAAACTATGTCTATATCATCATCGACACAACCAAACAAACAGGAACAGCTCGCCGCCATGCGCGAGTTCGGTAACAACACCAACGCCCGGCTTCCCGTTCTCTTCCTGCTGGATGCCAGCAGCAGTATGAACGGCATCGTCCGGGGCGACAACCAACACATCGTCCGTCAGGAGTATTCTGACGGGATCAACTGGAATATCGTCACGGGAGACAACATTGTCACCCGGATGGACGAACTCAATACTGGCCTTCAGTGGTTCATCAGCGACATTCTTGCCGATCCTCTGGCAAAACTGGCCGCTGACGTAGCGGTGATCACATTCGCTTGGACAACGACGACAGTGAAAGAATTCGGCCCGATCCGTGAATCGGACTCAGATCTTAAAATCACCACATCCCGAGAAAACGAAACACTCCTTGGCGAAGCCGTCGAGCTGGCTCTGACCGAACTTGACAGTCGCAAGAGAACTTACCAGGAACACGGGGTCGAATACTACCAGCCCTGGCTTGTCGTGATGACGGACGGAGTACCAACCAGCGCCCGGCACCGGGAATTGCAGGAACATCTGAAAGAACTGTCGGCCAGCCGCAAGCTCAGCGTGTTCGTCTTCGGTATTGGCCGCGCTGACCTGTCGGAGCTTTCCTTCATCAGCCCGGGACGGCCTCCCATGCAAATCAACGATCAGAAGTTCACGGAACTGTTCGCATGGCTGAGCCGCAGCGTCCGAATGGTCAGTATGTCTATGCCGGGTGACGGGGTATCTCTGACTCCTCCCCCGGAGGATGTGTGGCAGGTGTAGGACAGGTAAAATCAGAAAGTCTCTCTCATGGGGGCTTTCTTTTAGTTACGACAGAATCGCCAGGAAATCAGTTGTCGTAAATTCATAATCTCCCGTATGATTCTTGTTCATACGGTTATGATTAACCTAAAATAGCCGGACCGCTTATTTTAAGTTCATCTGTTTTTCTAAAATAGCGATTCGCTCTCTTTCAGGTTTCCTACAGACTCAATGGGTAGATTCATGGAGCAGTTGAACTGGAAATTTTTCTATAACCCGTCTGAAGCCTCTATTGAATGTAACAGTATCGTTCCCTCTACTGAAAGTTATCCTGATATTGTAACACCTTCATTACATGAAGGGACAACTCAATATCATCGGCGATGCCGTCCGCAAATACCGCAGAGCTAAAAAATGGACTCAGCATGTCCATGCCAGGCGACGGGGTATCGTTGACTCCTCTCCCCCGGATGGCATCTGACAGGTACAGGGTAGAAAATATCAAAAGCCTTTCTCGAAAGATTTGTAAATAAGATATTTATCCTAATTTGGAAGGAGTGTGTTATTCACATCCTCCCCCCAAAGCTTTGTATAGCATCACGAGATTTTGGAGTTGGGCGGAACGAATGGAAATCAGATCCTGTTGGGCGGAAAAAAGATCCTGCTGAGCCGTGAGTACGTCAAGGTATCCAGTGATGCCGTTGTTGTATTTAATCTGGGAGAATTCCAACCTCCTCTGTTGCGTAGCAACAAGCGCCTGTTGCGCTTCAAGCTGCTTCCGGTATTCACGCCGGGCTACCAGAGCATCCGACACTTCCCGGAAGGCGGTCTGAATTGTTTTTTCGTAATTGGCGATTTCAATGCGTTTGCCGATTCTGGAAGCATCCAGCGAGGCCTTGTTTCTGCCTCCTGTGAAAATGGGGAGAGAAACCTGCGGGGAAAAAGACCATGCACGTCCTGGTTTGTCGAAAAGCCTGGAAAGTTCGGAACTTTCCCCACCCATACTGCCGGTG
>JAJBVF010000287.1 GCA_020859965.1 Clostridiales bacterium | reverse complement strand
GATCGGAACCGTGGCAAATTCTTGTAGCACCATGCACAAGATAGCAGCAAAAGAATTTACACCGGAAGATTTCTCACATGAACACCTGATAAACGAGCCACTGGTTGAGTCTGAGCTGGGGACGCCAGAACTTCTGAATATGAGGTCGAACGATATGCTCGTGATACTTATTGGAGTTCTGAATGCCGCGAGGTCCAATTATCTCAAAACCAAGGACATGAAATACTGGTGGCAGATGATTCAACTCCTTCCGACCAGTTATAACCAGAAGCGAACGGTAATGATGAATTATGAAGTCCTGGCGGGTATCTATCCATCACGTAAGAATCATAAGTTGGACGAGTGGCATGATTTTTGTGACTGGATTGAGCAGTTGCCGTACTCAGAAATTATTACCGGAGAGAATTCTGACATGAAAAATTATTCTGGAACGACAGGAGGTGAAAACGATGGCAAAATTGGATGAATGGGAGGGAAAGCCATTAGCAGACTGGTGCGCTGCGGATCCGGACGACAAGAGGGAAATCAATTACACCCTGCATATTCATTGCTGGGATGGAACCTGGCAGAAGAAACAGTTTCATAGCAGTGATAAGGTGGATTTCTTTACCATGCAGATGATACGCACAAGCACGATTCGGTCTGTGGAACTGGTGGACGATGTGTGGTATGTCGAAATCGAGCGTTATGTAGTTGGGGCATGTTAAGCATAGGAGGGCAGATCGGTGACAGATAAAACACGAGAGAGAATCAAGAAGCTGCAGGCATTGGCCGAAAGAGGCGTAGGAGGCGAGAAGGAAACCGCAAAGAAAAAGCTGGAAAAGATGCTCCGTGACAATGGTATTTCTTCTCTGGATGAATTGGAGGAAGAAAAAACAGAATATTTCCTGTTTTCCTACAATGGGCAGCACGAGAGAAAACTTTTAAGACAGTGTGTCTATAAAGTCATGGGAGCAAATTCAGATAGGACATCATACAGGTCTAAGGGTACACGGCAGAAGATCGGGTACTATTGCACGAAGTCACAGAAAATAGAGATCGAGCTGGAATTTGAATTTTACCGGAATGTGTTTTATGAGGAACTGGACGATTTCATGTCAGCATTTATCATGAAGCAGAATATTTATCCAAAGGACGCCCCGAAGATGGACTGGGAAAATGTTACGGATGAAGAAATGGACAGGCTGAGAAAGCTGAATCTAATGACTTTCGGGATAGAGAAGCGGAGCCGGGCGGCAATGTTGGAAGATCAGCAGGAGGGAAAATCATGAACGGGAAACGGAGAACGAGACTGGGAAAAATTCTGGAAACTATTGAGATTGTAATCAACGAGTTGGAGGACATTCATGACGAGGAAGAAATGGCAATGGATAATATGCCGGAAGGCCTGTGGAACAGCGAACGGTATTCCGATATGGAGAATGCCTGTGCAAACCTGCAGGATGCTATCAGCGTAATGAATGATGTGTTCGATTATATCACGGGAACTATGGTGCAAATGAAGAAAGGAGCAAAGCGGATATGACACGGGAATACAGGAAGAGGTTATTCGATATTTTGGACCAGATCGAAGATCTGGCAGAGCCGATGGAGCGAGGGGAGCCGGTTACGGCGTTCACAGCGGCGGAAGAGGTCCGGGAGGATGTGCAGAAGGCGGAGACGGATTCGGAGCCTGAACCGGTGGCTGAGATGCCGGAGGGATGGACAGGCCCGAACCATGATACCAAGAAGCGTTACAGTCCGGAGTTTAAGAAAATGATCGTCAGGCTGCACTGCGAGGAAGGGCAGTCAGTCAAGAACATCACGAATCAGTATGGAGTCTCCAAGGCGACCATCACAAAATGGTGCAGTGATGCACGGTACGAGAATATGGCGAGAGCAAATAACAGTGAGAAAGAACTGCAGGCTGTCCGGGAAGAAAATGCCAGGGTAAAGGACGAGAACATCTTCCTGAAGCGGATCCTGGTCATGCTGTTCGGTAAGGAAATGGAGGGGCTGGCATGAGTGCATTGGAGAAAATCTTTCAGAGCTACTATAACGAGCGGATGGATGGAGATCGGGAGACACCGGCAGGAATTACGGAAGCGGCGGTAGAAGTGGTTGACAGGGCGAGGACGATGATAGATCAGGATTTCATGATGGTAGCTGTAGAGCGGTATGCTATGGAGTCTGAAAAAGCGGGGTTCATGGCAGGGTTCCGGATGGCGTGGGAGCTGCTGAAAAATATGCAGGAAGGGGATGCAGGACAGTAAACTTAATAAAATGAGTTAGAGCCTAAATTTTTTTCATTTTTTGTAAAAAAGGGTATTGACACCTACTGCCTACGTGGTAGTATATACTCATAAGAACGAGTTAGAGAACAACGAAAACTCATCAGAATGAAAAATGGAGGGCATGAAAATGAAGTTTAACGATATCAATAAGAGATATACAGAGGTTGTTGCGGAGTATATGGCGAATGGGTACACGATAAATGCAGGCACAATGGGAGGCAGCCAGGGAGAAATCGCAAGCATCGACCTTACCGATGGAGCGGAGATCATTAGAATTGCTGTTGAAAGTTTCCGTGAGTGGAATGACAACGTGAAAGAGGGGATTCAGATTATAGTTGGCCGTAGCACTGATGGAGTAAAGCCAAACAGAGGCGAAAGAATGAGCAGCACGATCTGGACAAACCATTTGGATATTATTTTCTGTGAAAAGTTTTTCAAAATCGGAGAGAGCCGCAAGAACGGTCAGTATTATGATTTCTATGGAACCGAAGCGGAAGCTGATGAAGCTGGTGCAAAGAATATGGAGAGATGGAGAAACAGGAATAAATCAAACCAGCACGCAAGTAAAGACATCACAGCAAAGGCATTACAGATTGTGCTTCCAGTAGTCCGCAGAGAGTTCAAGATCAATAGAGTTGTAAAAACCTATGTGAAAGTTTCTAAGCGTGATGATGGGTATTATGTTTCATACAAGAATACAGCCTACAAGATGAAATAAGGGGGAGGCACGGACGATGGAACGATACGAGATGGCGAACGGCTCTGCATACACATTGGAGTCCATGGGCGAAGGTTACGAGGGGCAGTACGAAGTTGCTATTGAGCTTGACGAAGATCTGGCGGAAGAGTTTGGCGGCGATGAACTGGTGGTATTCAATGGCACCTATTCAGAGTGCCGCAGATACATAGAGGACGAGAGGAAGAAAGCGAGGGCGTAAAGATGGCAAAGATCATCCAGTTTCACCAGAGAGAGCAGCCGAAGGTATGGCCGGAGGCGGAAAGCAATGGATACTCTAACCTTACCAGACTGATTGCGATTGCGGACACAGCAGAATCCTTGAATTTCTTCATGGAGAGCATCGGAGAGCTGGAGCGGAACGGATACCTGTTGGAGGGCGAAGCCGAGAAGCTTACTGAGCAGGGGCGGGCAAGGCGGTTGGAGATGTCGAAGCCGCAGGTCCTTCCGAAAGAGGACGCTTCAAAACCGGGGGTGTATTCCTACACCCCGGAGATGGGAGGTCAGAAACCGGATTGCCAGATGGAGGCGTCCAGAAGTTATTACGGCGGGCATTGGTACATTGATACGCCTTTGGAAATCAAGGGCAGAGGGATTACATTCCTGAAGAAATATGAGGACAGTGATTTTTGCAAGCCTGGGAATTATCGTGTCGGATGGAATGAATACCGAGTCACCGACAAGGCATTTGAGAAACTGAAAACGCAGTACAGCATTTCCCATGAGTGCTTACTGGATTGAGAAAGAACAGGAGGGCGGCAGCCATGACAGCAGTTGAATTAAAGAAACAGCAAATCGAAGAAGCCAAAGCAAATTATGAGAAATACAGAGCTGGCATTAAGGTGCTCATCAATTCAGAAAATTCAGAAGACAGAAGCAATGTGGAGTCAATTGTGCTTTTTGCAAAGCGCATGCACAGACTTGCCAGGAAGATAGACGAGCTTGAGGAACAGCTGGGAAACCTTGAGTTTGAAGAACAGCTGGAACACGCCATGAAGGAGGGCTAACCATGACAAAGTATTACAGCACACAGAGACCAATCAGCATCGGGACATTTCCAAGCGGGCATAAGATTGAAGCCCTGGTCAATTTTGACCAGAGAAGTTTCGTAGAGAATATCGGTCGTCCGGCATGGGGATACATCATTTTCAAGGACGAACTCACAGAGGATGAAGCGAAGCAGTATGAATTAGTGAAAGCGAGGCGAACGGCATGAGATTTCCAAACAGAAGTGTGGTAGAGCGTGTCCGCAGGGAATACCCTGCAGGCACGAGAGTAGAGCTGGTACAGATGGACGATGCGCAGGCACCGCCCATCGGAACAAAGGGGACAGTCAAGGGAGTGGATGACACCGGATCCATTATGGTGTCGTGGGATAATGGCAGCAGCCTGAATGTGGTATACGGCGAGGATGTCGTAAAGAAGATCTGAACAAGGGCCGACAAAGCGGATGGAGGTCAGAGAGGATGTACGGAGGATTAATGGGCGAGGACGCTTACTGGGAGCGGCGTCGGGAAGAATTTGAAAACCCAAGGGCATTTCACAGGCGGAGCCAATGGGAGGATGACGAACCGGAGTATGCAGAGGGCAGCCTGTTTCTGGATGAAGAAATCGAGGACATTGAAGCTGAGAAGGGCTATCCGATGGCAGAACTGGACGAAGGCGACCTGTTGGATATAGTGGAGGACATAAAGGGAATCGAGGCTGATTCGGCAGTCTGGAACGTCTGGTATTCCTGTATCGATTACAAATACCAGATCGCATAGGAGGGGACAGAGATGGGAGGGAAAAGCTACAGGGCGAAGCCGGGAGCACATATGTGCGAGTTGTTTTTCTGCGACAGGCGGCGCGAACGGTATTGTTGTGAGTATTGCGGATACAAGAAGCATTGCAGGAATCCGTGCCTGAACACGCCGGGGAAATGCGGGAAAGATTTTATACAAGGAGATGGAAAACATGTTTCATAAACGGAAGCGGTCTAAAGGGCCGGCAGAGCGGAAAAAGGTGTATGT
>JAJBVF010000195.1 GCA_020859965.1 Clostridiales bacterium | reverse complement strand
GCCCTTAACCTTTCGCATCAGCGTCGCACCCAGTCCTTCATAAAGCTTAAGTATGACATTTCCGATAAATGCCTCACAGACGATGACATCACACACACCGGATGGAATATCCCTGGCTTCTACGCTTCCCGTAAAATGAATATCCGTGCAACCCTTCAGAAGCGGAAATGTCTCTTTCACCAGTGCATTTCCCTTCTCTTCCTCTGCGCCGATATTGACAAGACCAACACTTGGAGACTTTACACCAAGTACATGCTCCATGTAGATTGAGCCCATCCTTGCAAACTGAACCAGATGGGAAGCCCGGGCGTCTACATTTGCGCCGCAGTCAATCAGAAGAGAAACTCCTTTTTCCGTCGGGATCAGAGGAGCCAGCGCAGGACGCTCAATTCCTTTGATCCTTCCCACGATTGCCTGACCGCCGACCAGGATTGCGCCGGAATTTCCTGCGGAAACGATTGCATCCGCTTCGCCCTTTTTCACCATCTGCAGACCGACGACAAGAGACGAATTCTTCTTTGTACGGACAGCATTCACCGGTGGCTCCGCCGTCTCGATCACCTCTTCACATGGAACAATTTCTACCCGATCCTTCGGATAGCTGTATCTGGCAAGCTCAGATTCAATCGCATCCTTTTTGCCAGTGAGAATCACGCTGATATTCTCACGTCCCTGCACTGCCTGTACCGCGCCTTTGACAAGTTCGCCAGGTGCGTTATCGCCTCCCATGGCATCCACCACTACGCGGATCATATCACTCATAGTATTGCGCCTCCATTGTAAACCTTACAGGATTCACGTGCTGCTCCAGACAAACACGTAACGTGTCACTGATATACACTATACTAAACATCATTCTAAAAAGCAACACAAAATTTTCCAAAGGAAAAACCGCCGTAAACAATGCCAGTATTCCGGCTTATTTTACGGCGGTCCTTGCGAATCATAATCAGAAATTATACCGATATCAGTCTTCCATTGCGATAATCTCTTTTTTATTGTACGTTCCGCAGGCCTTGCATACTTTGTGAGGAAGCATAAGCTCGCCACATTTGCTGCATTTTACAAGATTCGGAGCAGACATTTTCCAATTCGCCCTTCTCTTATCTCTTCTTGCCTTGGAATGTTTATTTTTGGGACAGATAGACATGGATCACACCTCCTTATAAGTACTGAAAATATCAAGGACCTTTGCCATTCTTGGATCAAGGCTCGTCTTCGTGCAGGTACATTCCCCTTTATTCAGGTTCTGTCCGCATATAATACAAAGCCCTTTGCAGTCGCTGCGGCAGAGCACACGCTCCGGCCAGACCAGCAATGCCTCGTCATGGATAAGCTGATCCACATCCAGGTAACATCCATCAATATAATCATTTTTCTCCAAATTTATCTCCAGCTCTGGCCGGATCTTCAGTCTGCGGGTAACGCTCTCCAGACAGCGGGCGCACGGAAACTCGATTTGCAGATCAATCTCTCCACTTACGATCAGCTTCTGACTGCCTGTATTCTCAATCTCCAAAACACCGGGCGTACTATCAATAATCCTAAAGTCGCCAGAACGATAAGACAATACCGTAAACTCTGGCCGGAACTCGTACTGCACCAGTTTACCTTCATTTAAAATTACTTCGGTCAAATCCAGCAAAACAGTACCTCCTCGCATACCTAGAAGATTATAACTGCCAGATATTGTTTTGTCAACCCGGTTTTTTCACAATTTACAGTAAAAGCGTCGTCAATAGCCAGGCTCGTGCCATGCCTTGCAAGGCTAAGAGCCTGGCTATTAGACGGCCAAACCGGTATGAGTAAGTAGGGCGGCAGCCCGGATTACTCATATCGGTGGTGATTGCGAGAGTTCCAAAGGAACGGAGCAATCAGCTTTTACGTTGCAGTGATAAGCGATGATCGCCGCATTAAGATTTGCTGTAAAAGCGTCGTCAATAGCACAGGATAATTACTTCACAAGCGCAACCGTCTCGCGGCAGATAGCCAGCTCTTCATTGGTCGGAATAACAGCTACTTTCACTTTGGAATCTGCTGTAGAAATCACCTTATCTTCACCGTGTACTTTGTTTGCTTCTTTATCCAGTGTAATCCCAAGATAGCCGAAATAATTCACTACCTTCTCACGTACAGTCGGAGCGTTTTCGCCGATACCCGCTGTAAATGCAATGGCATCAACGCCGTTCATAGCGGCTACATAAGAGCCAATGTATTTCGCTACACGATAGCTGAATACTTCAATCGCATTTTCAGCCTTTTTGTTCCCCTCATTCATAGCTGCTTCCAGATCACGGAAATCACTGGAGAGACCGCCCGAAATTCCGTAAACGCCAGATTTTTTATTGAGGATATTCATGACTCCGGCAATATCCAGATTTTCTTTTTTCGCTATATATTCCATAACAGCCGGATCTATATCGCCGGAACGGGTGCCCATCACAAGTCCCTCAAGAGGAGTAAGGCCCATGGATGTATCGACGCACTTTCCATTTTCTACTGCGGAAATAGAAGCACCGTTGCCAAGATGTGCCACTATTATCTTGCTGTTTTCAAGGTCAAGTCCGAGAAACTCTGCCGCATGTTTCGAAACAAAACTATGGCTTGTGCCATGGAAACCATATTTTCTGATGCGATATTTCTCATAGTATTCATACGGAAGTCCGTACAGATAAGCCTTCTCTGGCATAGTCTGATGAAAAGCGGTATCAAATACGCCGACCATCGGTACATCCGGCATCAGTTCCATACAGGCATTGATACCGATCAGATTGGCCGGATTATGAAGCGGACCAAGATCGCAGCAGTCTTCTACTGCTTTAATAACCTCATCATTAATAATAAAGGAACCTGCAAACTTTTCACCGCCATGAAGAATCCTGTGTCCAACCGCATTTACTTCGGAAAGGCTCTTGATCGCGCCGGTCTTTTCATTTACCAGAGCGTCCAGCACCATCTGGATTGCCTCTTTATGCGTCGGCATCGGAGCGTCTGTGATCTCCTTTTCCAGGCCGGCCTTCTGATAAGTCAGTCTGCCGTCGATACCAATTCTCTCGCAAAGACCTTTTGCAAGTACCTGCTCTGAATCTGAATCGATCAGCTGATATTTCAGAGAAGAGCTTCCGCAGTTAATTACCAGTACATTCATTTTACTTGTCCTCCGGTTTTTATAAAATTACGCAACGGTGTGCCGTCTGACAGGAAACCTGTCTTTATCCTGCCATCAGATGACACTGATGCAAAAAACAACGACTACAGGCATTATAAACCAATTTTCACGCATCCACAAGACGAAAATTATTATTCACAAGAATCCGCAGACTCGTTCAGTTCCGGCATCGTCCGGATGTCAGATCTGTATATAATAAGTTCTGGCACTTTTATAATTTGGACGGCCGCCGACACCGCTCAGGCTCATTGGTACAGCAAAATAACTGTATCTGGTATCGACCAGATGCCAGCTGGGATCGTAGACATATCCATTTACCTCTGCCCAGCCGTGACCGCCGCTGGATACGGCATAACAATTCGGACACCCAACTGCATTAGCAATATACGCAAATGCTGCGCCAAACGCATAGCAGGCTCCCCGGCCGCTGTCAAAAATCTGCAGTGCGTAAACCTGATCCCAGTTGGTCGAATAATGGAAAGTCGGCGAACCGCTATAACGGTAATTCGCCAGCAAATAATCAAAGCAGGCACGAAGTCTCTCAGTCCTTGTCATGGAAGCCGGTGAAGTGACGGCTGCTTCCACAAGCTGATTGGCCTTAATCAGTACATTCAGCTTTGCCAGGCTCGCAGTAGTCTGCTTTGCCTTGCCATTCTTTTTCAGGTATATATTATTCACCGTCGCGCTTGTCACCATGAAGCCTTTTTTCCCATTGATAATGGTAAAATAATAATAATTGCCGTCAATCGTCTGCCCGCCGGTGCGCTGCCGGCCTTTCGAGTCAAAATAATACTTCTGATTCTGCTTCTTGTAGCTGATCTTCACAATTCCGGTGGCCATGTACCCGTCCGCGCCGTCCTCCGGATAAAAGTAATAATAATATCCGTCAATCTTCTGCCAGCCGGTACATTGAACCCCTTTGGAATCAAAGTAGTATTTCTTCTTTTTGATGGTCACCAGACCGGTCGCTTTTTTTCCTTCGCTGTTGATATAATAGACCTTCCCATTCTTTTTGGTCAGCCAATACTTTGTTTTTGTCTTGCTTGCCGCCGAGACAGTACGCACAGAGCACTGGAAGGATGGGATGCAAAAACTCACCATAAGGCTGAGCGTGAGCAGAAAAAATAACTTTTTCAGAATTTTTGTACAATCAGATTTCATAACTCTCTTCCTCCCGGTTTCTGATCAGACGCTTGTATAGGATACCGTATAGTATTTAACACTTTTATAGCTGTTATAAATTTTTTTCATGGCTTTACTGCTGCGTTTTTTCTTATAATATTTGAGGGAAGAATCCGCAGCAAACTTGTCCAGATTCGAATCAAAAATGTACCAGGTACCTTTGATCCGGATCTCAACCCACGCATGGCTCTGCAGGCCATATCCAAATCCATTTGTCTGCCCCACTGCAATGCGCACCTTATATTTACTGTTATCCCCGAGCGCCTGACGGGCAAGGTATGCGTATCCGGCCGCAAAATGATAGCAGCTTCCAGTATTATTTTTCAGGATACTGAAAGCATATTGAACCGTATCATCAGCATCCGTGAAGCTGCTAGCCCGGCTGTAGAGCCAGTTCTTTTCTGCGTATTTAAACAGCTTTTTCAGTTTTGTCAGATCGCTGTCGCCAGATTTTGTCTGCTTTTTGATGATTGTGTTTGCCTTTTTTGCCAGCTTTGTTTCAGAAACTGCAGCCTGCGCTACTACCGTACCCGGCAGCATCACAGACAGTGATGGCGTACAGGCAAGTGAAAAAAGCACGGCACAGAAAAGCAGCGTACGGGAAACCATACTTCGTAACGTCTGTGTCCGGGAGACATTCTGTCTCTTTGTCCGATCGCGCATCAATTCCATATTAT
>JAJBVF010000516.1 GCA_020859965.1 Clostridiales bacterium | reverse complement strand
CTATATATATGTGCGAATACGATTGCTGATGACAGGATATTTTTGGAATAACTGTAATAATTTCGAAAAATCCGGAATATATTAAGCTGATGGAGACTTGTTCCGAAAGGATATCTCCCGAGGATGTGCCTTGCGGTGAAAGGAAAAAATCATGTGAAAAAGGTTCCTGAAGTGATTCTTTTTCTTACCTTTCTGGTGACAATATCGATATGGTTTTCTGCCTGTCTCTATCAGCGTCAGGCGGCTTTGCAGCTGTCCGCGGATGTACTGGAAAATGCGGTTTTCCGCAAAATGTATATTTCCGAGCGTACACTTGAAAAACTATATGAGCAGGCAGCCGATGGGATTGCACCGGGAGAATGGCTGACAGTGATATACCCGTTTTGCTCACAGGGCTTTGCTTCCTGTCCGAAATGGGCAGATTCTGATGAAATCGACACATGGAGATGGGCCTTTTTGCGCAGCAATCCGGATGGATACAGGGTTATTTCCGCTGCACTGGCCGCTATCTGGGATGATATAAAGTGTTTTCCGGTCTTGGGAGAAGGGATTTTTTTTGAAAATACCTGGATGTTTGAGCGGACTTACGGTGGTCTGCGCGGTCATGAGGGAACGGATCTGCTTCCGCCGGATAATGTGACCGGCATCTATCCAGTGGTCAGTATGACAGATGGAGTGATAGAAAAGATCGGATGGCTGGAGCAGGGGGGATATCGCATCGGTATCCGCAGTGAAAGCGGAGGTTATTTTTACTATGCGCACCTGGATTCCTACGCCCGGGATTTTACAGTGGGTGAGAGTGTGTACGCAGGGGATTGTCTGGGACTTATGGGGGATTCCGGGTATGGTACAGAAGGGACAAGAGGACAGTTTCCGGTGCATCTGCATCTTGGAATTTATATTCAGACAAAGCAGAGTGGAGAATTGAGTATAAATCCGTACTGGGTACTGCGGTATGCGCAATTCCTCTAGCAGCGTTGCAACTTTTGGATGAATGTGTTAGAATGTGTAAAGCAATCGGTCATAGGGGGAAGAACTATGGAAATACAACTGTGGCGTGAGATCCTCAGCCCTTACGATCTTGCGGTAAAGGAGCTTGTCGTAAAATTTGAGCATCTGATCCTGGAATATCGGAATCAGGGTCTGTACTCTCCGATCGAACAGGTGACCGGCCGTGTAAAGACGATCGCCAGTATTCTGGATAAAGCACAAAAGAAAAATGTGATGGTGCACGAGATAGAGGAAAAGATTACGGATATTGCGGGCGTTCGGATCATCTGTCAGTTTGTTGAAGATATTCAGAAAGTAGTGGAGATTATTCGTCAACGCACAGATATGGAAATCGTGAGTGAACGTGACTATATCAATCACATGAAGGACAGTGGTTACCGCAGCTACCATATTATCGTGTGGTATGAAGTACAGACGACGAAAGGCAGCCGGAAGATCCATGTCGAGATTCAGATACGCACACTCGCCATGAATTTCTGGTCTACGATCGAGCATTCGCTCCAATATAAGTACAAAATGAATATTCCGGATCATGTACGGGATAAGCTTACGAATGTTGCGAACGCGATCATCTCTCTGGACAATGAAATGTCATCTGTCCGCAGTGAAATTATGGACGCACAGATCTCTTCCCAGATTCATACAAGTCTTGTCGCTGATATTTTGAATAACATTCAGAACCTTTATCGTGTGACAAACAAAAGAGAAGTGCAGAAAATACAGGATGAATTTTACCGGATTTATGAGCTGGACGATATCGATCAGCTTCGAAGATTCGGCAGAGAACTGGATGTGATTGCGGAAGGATACCGGGCGCAGTCAATTGCTGATGAAGAGTAACCGATATTTTTATGTAAAAGGACCGGATATGCAGGGTATGATAAGATGTCTGTAAGAGAACGTCTGCCGCGGGAGTTCCTTACATATATGCAGGAACTTCTCGGTGAAGAAACAGAAGAATTTTTATCTGGATATGAGGAAGAGGCCAGGACTGGGATTCGTGTAAATACGCGAAAAGTATCCGTCCGGGAAGCGAAAGAAAAGCTTTCCTTTGTGCGTGAGAGGATACCCTGGACGGCAAATGGATTTTATACGGAAAAAGATATGCCAGTGTCGAGGCATCCGTATTATTACGCGGGACTTTATTATATACAGGAACCAAGCGCAATGCTCCCGGCCAGTCGGCTTCCGGTAGAGCCGGGCGATGTGGTTCTGGATCTCTGTGCGGCTCCAGGCGGGAAGGCTACGGAGCTTTCTTCACGTTTGAATGGGAGCGGCCTTCTGGTGGCAAATGATGTGAGTGCGAGCCGGGCAAAAGCATTGTTGAAAAATATGGAACTCTGGGGTGTACCAAACAGCTGTGTCACGGCTGAAACGCCGCAACGCCTGCTGGAAGCTTTCGGGTGCTGTTTCGACAAAATCCTTGTGGATGCGCCCTGCTCCGGGGAAGGCATGTTCCGGAAAGAGAACAGTCTGATCTCCTCATGGGAGCAAAAAGGGCCGGATGCGTATGCGCCTTTACAAAAAGAGATTCTTTCCTGTGCGGTACAGATGCTAAAGCCAGGCGGGATGCTTCTGTATTCTACCTGTACTTTTTCCTTAAAAGAAGACGAAGAGGTGATTGCCTTCCTGTTGGATCAGTATCCGGAGATGTCTCTTGTGGAGCAGGAGCTTTCCGATGGGTTTGCGAAGGGAATCTCTCTTGAACAGTGTATCCGGATCTACCCACATCGGGTAAAGGGAGAAGGGCATTTTCTTGCTTTGCTTCAGAAAAAATACCCGGATGATAGTTTTCATTCGGATTCCTGCAGGCAGCTGCCGGATGAAAAAGGAGAAGGTGATTTTTATTCCGGAATGCCTGATGAGGTACGGGACTTTCTGAAGCATCTTTCGGATCGTATACCACTCACATACCGCTACAAAGAAATAGGGGAGCAGTGTCTTTTGCTTCCGCCATACCGGCTTCCGCGCGGGCTTCGCTATCTGCGTACAGGACTCCTTCTTGGCACGCGCAGGCGTGGAAGATTTGAGCCGTCACAGGCTCTGGCAATGCTGCTGGATCGTTCCGCCTTTGACTGCGTACTGGATCTTGCGGCTCAGGATGAGCGCGTGTTTCGTTACCTGAAGGGCGAGACAATTGGCCTTGGTATGGAAGAGGCCGCTATGCTTCGCACTACCGGAGAAGCTGGCTGTGAGGACAACGACGGCAGCGCAGGCAGAGGATTGAATGGAGCTGTAGGCAAAACAGGCAGAGAAATGTCCGGAAAGTCCTTTAAAAAACGGGATGGCTCCGTCTGGGTTCTGGTATGTGTAGACGGTCATGGGCTCGGATGGGCAAAGCTTGCGAATGAAAGCCTGAAGAATAAGTATTATCCGGGATGGAGACTGCAGTAGGTCACCATGCCGTGTTCTTCACGGCACCACTACAATGTAAAAGCCAATGGCTACTTGCTCATACCGGTTTGGTTCTCTGATATCCAGCCTCTTAGGCACGCGAGCGTGCTTTGTCATAAGGATTGCCGGCTTGCGGAGGATTCCTTATGACATTACGAGTCTGGCTATCGAGAACGCTTTTACAGTAAATGACAAAAGAAGAGATTGAGAGGTTGCATACATATGCTGGAGCAGGCAGAAGCAGTGATTTTTGACCTGGATGGGACATTGATGGATTCGATGTGGCTCTGGACGGATATTGATCTTGAATTTTTAAATCGCTATGGACAGATACCTCCGGAAGATCTGTCTGTCACGATTGAGGGAATGGGATTTACAGAGACTGCGGAGTATTTTAAGGAGCGCTTCTGCATTCCCTGTTCGGTCGACGAGATCAAGCAGGAATGGAACCGTATGGCATTTCAGAAATATGCCAGCGAAGTGCCGCTGAAGCCCGGGGCTTCGAATTTTCTCCACTATCTGAAGAGACTGGCTTTTCCGGTTGCGATCGCGAGCAGCAACAGTCATGAGCTGATCCGGGCCTCCCTTAAGAATAATCAGGTGGAGGATTGTTTTTCCTGTATTGTGACTTCCTGCGATGTGGCAAAGGGAAAGCCGGCACCGGATGTCTATCTGTATGCGGCCGAAAAGCTTGGGATTTCGCCTGATAGATGCTTTGTTTTTGAGGACGTGCCGATGGGAATTCTTGCCGCAAAGAATGCCGGTATGCGCGTGTGTGCGATGGAGGATGATTTTTCTGCCTGTCGCAAAGAGGAAGTCCGGCGTCTTGCGGATTATTATATCCGAAGCTATGATGAGATACTGGATGGCAGCTATGAGGTGCTTCACTGAATACTTTTCCAGTCATCTGAGTGCGCAAACACCCTCATCTGTCTGGCTATCGAGAACGCTTTTACGGTAAATGGAGTATGATTATGAATTTTCTTCCGACTACGCCCGAAGAGATGCAGGCGCTAAATATCAGTCAGCTGGATTTTGTGTATGTTTGTGGGGATGCTTATGTCGATCATCCCTCTTTTGGACATGCAGTGATCAGCCGCGTGCTTTGGGCACATGGATTTACAGTTGGGATTCTTGCACAGCCGGACTGGAGAAAAAAAGAGAGTGTCATGTCGCTGGGACGACCGCGTCTTGGCTTTCTCGTTACAGCGGGGAACATGGACTCCATGGTGAACCATTATTCGGTTTCCAAAAAGCGGCGCAGGGCGGATTCCTATACGCCGGGCGGTGTGATGGGAAAGCGCCCGGATTATGCGGTCGTGGTTTATTGTAATCTGATTCGCCAGGCATACCGGGACGTACCGATCATTGCGGGAGGGATTGAGGCGAGTCTGCGCAGGCTCGCGCACTATGATTACTGGTCGGATTCCTTCAAACGGTCCGTGCTGATGGACTCGGGCGCGGACCTGATCTCTTATGGTATGGGGGAGCGGTCAATCGTAGCTATCGCTGAGGCATTGGATTCCGGCCTTTCCGTTCGCGATATCACTTTTATTGACGGCACCTGTTACCGTACAAAGCGGCTGGAGGATGTCTATGATTATGAGCTTCTGCCTTCCTATGAGG
>JAJBVF010000045.1 GCA_020859965.1 Clostridiales bacterium | reverse complement strand
GTTCATGAATATCCTGGTTCTCGCCGGTGGATACAGCCCTGAGCGGAATGTCTCTCTTAGCTCCGGCGCCATGATTGCCGGTGCGCTGCGAAAAAAAGGGCATCAGGTGGCAATCATTGATTCCTATATCGGTGTCAGCGATGAAGACTGTGATTTTTACCGGTTATCAAAAAAAGAAATCTGCGAGGATTGGAAGAATATTTCGGCTGTCGTGCCGGATCTTCGGGCTCTGAAGGCTGCCAATCCGATCTGCAAAAACAGGCTGATCGGTCCGAACGTTCTGCGGCTGTGCCGGGAAGCGGACGTGGTTTTTCTGGCGCTCCATGGCGGAAGCGGTGAGGATGGGAGAATTCCTGCCGCGCTCGATCTCATGGGTGTGCATTATACCGGCTCTGATTACCTGGGCAGCGGCATTGCCATGAATAAGCATCTGACAAAAATTCTGGCAAAAGAAGCCGGAGTCCGTGTACCGGACTGGGAGGTTCGTGAGATCACAGATGAGACTGCGGTGGAGAAAGCTTTGCGCGAGGTGCAGCTTCCGGTGGTGGTGAAAGTCATCGACGGTGGTTCTTCCATCGGTGTCTATATCGTAAAGACGGCGGAAGAGATGAAGGCTGCTCTGGAAGCGAATCAGGGATCGCATCTGATTTTTGAGCAATACATCGAAGGGCGCGAGATCCAGATGGGATTTTTGGATGGAAAAGCACTTCCGTCGATTGAGATTGCTGTAAATAATGCTTTTTATAACTACGATAATAAATACCAGAAGGGGCTTGCTTACGAAAAGACGCCGGCGGATATCCTTCCATCGGAAGAAAAAGAGATGGGGGAGATGCTGCTTGCAGTGGCAAAGGCATTGAATCTACGCGTTTATTCCAGAGCGGATTTTATCATTGACCAAAATGGCCGGATCTGGTTTATAGAAATCAATACATTGCCAGGCATGACGCCGACCAGCCTGCTTCCGCAGGAAGCGGAGGCTGCGGGCGTTTCTTTTGGCGATCTCTGTGAAAAGATCGTAAAGGAAGCCCTGAAGGCAAAGGTAGGAACAGAAGAATAGTAGAGGAGACGATACAGAAAAATGCTGAGATTGGAAAACGTTACCTTCGATGTAGAAGCGGAAAATGGACCGAAAGAGATCATCCGGAATGTCTGTCTCACCATCGAGGATCATAAATTTGTGGTAGTTACCGGACCGAATGGCGGCGGGAAATCGACTCTTGCGAAGCTGATCGCCGGTATTGAAAAGCCAACAGAGGGCCGGATTTATTTTGACGGCGAGGATATCACAGATCTGGGGATCACGGAGCGCGCGCAGGCAGGCATCAGCTTTGCATTTCAGCAGCCGGTTCGTTTTAAGGGAATCCGCGTCATCGACCTTCTCCGTCTGGCCTCTGGGAAGAAGCTCTCTGTGGCAAACGGCTGTGAATATCTTTCAAAAGTAGGCCTGTGCGCGAAGGATTACATTGAGCGCGAAGTAAATGCCAGTCTTTCCGGCGGTGAGCTGAAGCGGATCGAGATCGCCACCGTTCTCGCGCGTGGCACGAAGATGACTCTTTTTGACGAGCCGGAGGCAGGTATTGATCTCTGGAGTTTCCAGAGTCTGATTCAGGTCTTCGAACGGCTGCGGGAATCCACAGAGGGATCGGTCATGATTATTTCTCATCAGGAGCGGATCCTCAATATTGCAGATGAGATCGTGGTGGTGCGGAATGGCCAGATCGCGGAACAGGGAACTCGAGAAGAGATTCTTCCATCTCTTCTCGGCACAGATGCGGCGGTGAATACCTGTCATTTCGGACAACCGATGTGAGATGATTTCCTGTAAAAGTGTCGTCAATAGACAGGTTTGCGTCCGCGATTCGCAGGCGAAGCGGGCATGAGAGTTTAATGAATAAAAAACAGAAGGGCGAGAATATGGATCAGATTCAGGAGAGAATACTTGAAGAAGTGGCGGATCTTCACGGTGTACCGGAAGGCGCTTACAATATACGGGCAAACGGAAAAATGGCGGCCCGCAATACAACAGCAAATATTGATATCATCAGCAAAGAAGACGGCAGCGGCATTGATATTCATATTAAGCCTGGGACTCACCATGAGAGTGTGCACATTCCGGTCGTTTTAAGTGAGAGCGGTCTGAAAGAGGTCGTCTACAATGATTTTTATATTGGCGAAGACAGCGATGTGGTGATCGTGGCGGGCTGCGGTATCAGCAACTGCGGCGTCCAGGATTCGGAACACGACGGCATTCATCGCTTTTACGTAGGAAAAAATGCCAGAGTAAAATATGTAGAAAAACATTACGGCGAAGGAGACGGGACCGGTCAGCGTATCCTGAATCCTGGCACAGAAGTTTATATGGAAGAGGGCAGCACCATGGAAATGGAAATGGTGCAGATCAAAGGCGTGGATTCCACGCAGCGCTCTACTATCGCTGAACTGAAAGCCGGAGCAAAGCTGCTGGTAAAGGAAAGCCTGCTCACCCACGGGATTCAGCATGCGGTGAGCAAATATGAGGTGCGGCTGAACGGTGAGAACGCGAATGCGGATGTTGTATCCCGTTCTGTCGCGCAGGACGAATCCTATCAGGAGTTTGATTCACGCATCGTTGGCAATGCGCCCTGCACCGGTCACACGGAATGCGACGCGATCATCATGGGTCACGCAAAAGTCCTTGCGATCCCGCAGCTGGAAGCGAATGACCTCGATGCGGCTCTGATCCATGAAGCGGCGATCGGGAAGATTGCCGGCGATCAGATCATCAAACTGATGACGCTTGGCCTGACGGAGGAAGAAGCGGAAGCTCAGATTATAAACGGATTTCTGAGATGATCCGGATGCCGGTATCGCGGGTATCTGTCACTGGAAATGAAAATATTACCAAAACATTGCTGCAATATGGATGCTCTTGATTCCTAATTGTTAAATAATTACCAATAAATGCACGTATTCCACATGAGAATTCGTGCATTTTTGCTATAAAAAATGTCGATTTTGATTGTAATTTTGTGGCGAATCGTGTATGATAGTACCAGCAAAAATTGCGAAGGGAGGTATGAAATTTTATGCTGGAACAGTCGTACTATCAGAAAGCAGACGAGATTATCGCCAGCCATGGGCGTAAGTCAAGTTCTCTGATTCCGATCATGCAGGATATCCAGGAAGCCTACCGTTATCTGCCGGGTGAGCTGCTGACCTATGTAGCGGAGCAGATCGGGGTGACGGAGGCGAAGGCGTTCAGCGTAGCCACGTTTTATGAAAATTTTTCTTTTGAGGCAAAGGGCAAATATGTGATTAAGGTCTGTGACGGGACAGCCTGTCATGTGCGCAAGTCGATGCCTGTACTTGAAGCACTGTACAAGAAGCTGGGTCTCTCCAAAAAGAAAAAGACGACGGACGATATGATGTTTACAGTGGAGACGGTTTCCTGTCTGGGAGCCTGTGGACTCGCACCGACCATGATGGTCAATGACGAAGTGCACCCAAGGATGACTCCGGAGAAAGCGGAAGAACTGATCGCCACACTGAGAGGAGGTGGCAGCGTATGACTCAGATAGAGAATATCGCGCGTTTTGTGGTTGCTGATGCGGATGCATTGCAGAAGCTGCGCACAGAATCCCGGGAAGCCCTTCAGGCGTGCGCGTGCAGGATCCTTGTCTGTTCGGGCACCGGCTGCATTGCGACCGGTTCTGAAAAAATATATGAAAAATTTCTGGAGATCTGTAAGGACGCTCCGCAGGTGACGCTGGAGTTCGCACCGCATGATATGGAAGAGAGCACTGCGGCTGTGGAAGACCAGGATCCGGCTGATCAGAAAGCCGCTCCTCTTACGTCCGCTGTGAAAAAGACCGGCTGCCAGGGAATCTGTGAGCTGGGACCGCTTGTGCGGATTCAGAAGGGTGAGAAGGTCATCCAGTATACAAAGGTGCAGCCGGAGGACTGCGAGGAGATTTTTGAGCGAAGTGTCGTCGGTGATGAGGTGCTGGAGCATCTGCTGTATCATCAGAAAGGTACCGCATACAAAGCCCCGGATGAGATTCCGTTTATCGCGAAGCAGACCAGACTGGTGCTGGAGAACTGTGGAAAATACGACGCGGAGTCTTTGCAGGAATATATAGCGAGCGGCGGTTTTTCTGCTCTGGAGAAAGCATTGTTTGAGCTGACGGAAGAGCAGATTATAGATGAAGTAGATCAGTCCGGACTGCGCGGACGCGGCGGCGGCGGTTTCCCCGCCGGAAGAAAATGGAAGCAGGTGGCCCGTCAGAAGGAGACGATCCGTTACGTAGTCTGTAATGGCGATGAGGGCGATCCGGGCGCGTTTATGGATGGCTCTGTCATGGAAGGTGATCCGTACCGGCTGATCGAAGGTATGATGATCGCCGCTTACGGGGTAAAGGCCGCGGATGGTTATATCTATGTGCGTGCGGAATATCCGATGTCGGTAAAACGTCTGCGCCACGCAATTTCGGAGCTGGAGCAGGCAGGACTGCTTGGCGATCATATTCTGGGAACAGATTTTTGTTTCCGTCTGCATATCAACCGCGGCGCTGGGGCGTTTGTCTGCGGCGAGGGTTCTGCGCTGACTGCGTCGATCGAGGGCAACCGGGGTATGCCCCGCGTAAAGCCGCCTCGTACTGTTGAAAAAGGACTGTGGGAAAAGCCTACTGTTCTGAATAATGTCGAGACCTTCGCGAATGTGCCGAAGATCATTCTGAACGGAGCGGACTGGTATCGTGGCTACGGAACGACCGGAAGCCCCGGCACAAAGACCTTTTCCCTGACAGGAGCCATCGAGAATACCGGCCTGATCGAGGTGCCGATGGGGACAACGCTGCGGGAGATCATCTTTGATATCGGCGGCGGCCTGAAGGACGGCGCGAAATTCAAGGCGGTACAGATCGGCGGTCCGTCCGGAGGCTGTCTGACGGAAGAACATCTGGATGTGCCGCTTGACTTTGATTCAGTAAAGAAATATGGCGCGATCGTCGGATCCGGCGGTCTGGTGGTCATGGATGAGCATACCTGTATGGTAGAAGT
>JAJBVF010000310.1 GCA_020859965.1 Clostridiales bacterium | reverse complement strand
TTTCCGCCGGCCATTTTCGCAATTGGTGGCGTTGCGGTATTATGGACGAGGAGGGTTGAGCATGCAGACAGTAGTTGAGACGAAACACCTGAAAAAGTATTTTGAATCAAGAGGCGGTACGCTCCATGCTGTGGATGATGTCAGCCTGAAGATTGAAAAAGGGAAGACGATGGGAATCGTTGGCGAATCCGGCTGTGGGAAATCGACACTTGGAAGGACTATTATCCATTTGCAGGACAGCACGGATGGTCAGATCTTTCTGAACGGTGAGGATGTGACTGTCCGTAAAGGGACTCAACTGAAGAAGCTTCGTGAAAGAATGCAGATTATTTTTCAGGATCCATACTCCTCGCTGAATCCACGTATGAGCGTAGAAAGCATTATAGCAGACCCGCTGAAGGTACAGGGAAAGCTGAAAGCGAAAAGTGACATTGATGCGGAAGTGACAAGACTGATGAAGCTGGTAGGAATTGAGGAACGGCTTCGGATGGCATATCCGCACGAACTGGATGGCGGAAGACGGCAGCGCGTCGGGATCGCGCGCGCACTGGCGCTGAATCCGGAGTTTGTGGTCTGTGATGAGCCAGTCTCTGCTCTGGACGTGTCCATACAGGCGCAGGTTCTGAACCTGCTGATGGATCTGCAGCAGGAATTTGGACTGACCCTTATGTTTATAACGCATAACCTTTCCGTGGTGCGCCATATTTCAGATGATATCTGTGTAATGTATCTTGGACAGATCGTAGAATCCTGCGAAACGGATAAACTGTTTGAGGCAACCTTGCATCCATATACGAAAGCACTGCTTTCCGCGGTTCCATCTGTAGACCTGCATCATCCGTCAGAACGGATTCTTTTAAAGGGAGAGATCACATCTCCGATCGATCCGAAACCCGGATGCCGGTTTGCATCCCGCTGTCCTTATGCGACAGCTGCCTGTGAACAGCCTCAGGAACTGAAGGAAGTGCTGCCCGGACATTATGTGGCGTGCTGCCGCTGCAAGGAAATAAACGGGATCCATTGATCATTCAGGAGGAACTATGGGAAATAATTGTCAGTTTTTACAGGCTGGTCCTCTTGGATTTGCCCAATATCCGTTTACGCCCCAAAGAGAGCTTCCGTATGGTAAGGAAGAATATCTGGTCGAGCTTTTAGATGACGGGGGGACAAAGTTTTCCGTGTACGATCCGGATGCGAAAAGCATTGAGATCGAATTTACCGACGGAGATCATCGGTTTGCTCTTGAAAAAGACGCGAAGGATGTATGGAAGCTGATTCTGTATGATATACCTGCGGGTTTGCGTTATATGAAATGGTACGTAAATGATGTGGAGCTTATTAATAAAAAAGCTCCCATGATTTACGGTTATGGCGGTGCGTATAACTTTGTAGAGATACCGGAAAAGGGAGAAGATTTTTATTATTTAAAAGATGTTCCCCACGGAACACTGCGTCTGGAATACTATAATTCCGGCTTTACCGGGGAACCGAGAGCCTGCATGGTATATACACCGCCCTCTTATGATACACATCCGGAACGGGTTTATCCCGTACTGTATGCGCAGGCCGGAGGCGGGGAAAATGAGACTGCATGGAGCTATCAGGGGAAAATTAATTTCATATTGGATAATCTGATCGCGGAAGGAAAATGCAGAGAAATGCTGGTTGTGATGAATGCAGGGTATGTATTTCCGAAAGAGCAGGAGGATTCCGGCGATGTGAATGCGCTGATGGATAACTATTCTCAGCTTTTGATCAGAGACTGTATTCCATTTATAGAAAAACGTTTTCGTGTAATCCCGGATGCGTCTCATCGTGCGATATGCGGCAATTCTATGGGAGCCTCTCAGACACAGTGGCTGGCTTTTCATTACCCGGGCACGGCAGAGTATATGGGTGTATTCAGCGGAAGACTCCTGGAAGAAATCCGGGAACAGCCGGGACATTATGATCCTTCTGAGTTTTATGCGGATGGAAATCAGGAAGCGTTTAACGCAGAATTCCGATATGTTTTATATGCCCGCGGTCAGAAAGAAGGCGGCCAGCAGCAAAAACAGGAAGCGGAAGCTCTCAGGGAGAAGGGATTTCATATCGAGTTCTTTATGCAGAAGGGAAAGCACGAATGGCATTTCTGGAGAAAGGCCGCGAGAGAGTTTCTCACACATCTTTTTTAGACAGAAGCTATTTTGAGACAGAAACGGATCTGTCCGGAACAGGAGGAAGATGGAAAACAAAATATTTCAGATCAATAAGGTTTATCCGGAAGGTGAAAAGTGGATTGCAGTCGCGGTCGAATATTCTTCGCCGATCGAGGCCGGGGATATACCAGCTGACGCGTATACGGTAGAGAACCGGAAGATAACGAGGGTTTACCCAAATGATGCTCCGCAAACAGCAGAGGAAGGAAAAAAAGGCTGCTTCGTCATTTTGGAGCTTTCACCGGAAGATGAGATGGCGCCTACCGTTTATCTTGAAAATGGTGAAATGTGGGAAGCACAGTATTCGGTGAGTGTGCGTCAGGTCAGGGATATTCCCCTGCCCAAGCAGCAGATCATGAAAGCATGGGAGGAACCGAAAAGCGCGGATTGTATTCTGACGCCTGTGGTTGATGATTTCAGGCAGAATATTTATAGCAGCAATACTTTTCAGAAAGAGCTGACCTATTATCTGTATCTGCCGGAAGACTATAATGAGAGTGAAAGATATCCGTTGGTCCTTTTTGTGCCGGATCGCAGTGTCCTGGGGAAGGAAAAACGTATGGTACTGCGGCAGGGAAATGGAGCAGTGGTGTGGGCAGAAGATTCGGAACAGACGAACCGCTCCTGTATTGTACTTGTGCCGCAGTTTGAGGAAGTACCTGTGGAAAAAAGCCATGTAGGAAATGACTGGCTTGAAGTTCTTGCAGAGCTGGTTCGGATGATCGTGTCAGAATATGCTGTGGACAGAAACCGAATCTACGGAACCGGTCAGTCGATGGGATGTATGACCTGTATTGAGTTGGGAATCCGATACCCTTCTCTGTTTCAGGCATGTTTTCTGGTGGCTGGCCAGTGGAATCCGCAGCGAATGCTGGCACTGCGCAACAATAAGTTGTTTATCCTGGTGTCCCAGGGAGATGAGCGGGCATTGAACGGGATGACTGGTTGCCTTGACTATATGGAGAGCCAGGGCGCGAAAATCTGCCGAAAACAAATAGAGACTGCTGTTGGAGAAAAACAGAATGAACAGCTTCGGGAATTGCTGTCGGATGAATGTAATATCAAATTTGCGGTTGTAAAGTCAGAAATAACAGCAATTTCCTGCCATATGGATACATGGAAAACAGCGTATTCCATACCATTGATCAGAGAATGGCTGTTTAAGCAGAGATAAGAATAAGGTGGAGCAGAATTAATGGATCTCTACTCCCGATGCGGAAACCGGGTTTTCTATTTTGGAATAGGGAATCCGGTTTTCCGTAGCTGATACACTATAACAGGCGACGGCAGACAGGACGATCCTCAGTAAATACATAATTGAAGGAGACGATGAACCGGCATGTATTATATAAAATAAGATGGAGCTGAAAAACCAGACACAATGAAGCAGGAAGAGTGCAAAAAAAACTTTTTGAAGTCCTGTAGAACTGCTCCGGTAGTCACCGATAGTCATGTCGTGGAAAGTAAAGATATAATACAGAAGCGTGTAGGCTGCCCACAAAAAGGCAGGAACCAGAATAGCCTGCGGGAGAGCGGTGTACCAGACGAGATTTACATCTGCGTCAGAAAGCCCGTTGCGAAGAGAAAATACGACAGCCAGAATGGTCAGAAACAGATACAGAAAACGCAATAGAATTTTCGATGCTTTAGAAAGTGTGCAGCGATAATAAGAGGCAGTATAAACGCGGCTGATCTTCTTTTTCCCATTTGCTTTTGTTACAACCTTCTCGCTGTATCCTTCAAAATGCCGGTGATACAGTCTGCTGTGATACATTCTTTCTTCGGCTGGTTCTTCAAAATCGTGATTTCCAAGACGCATACAGACACTCCTTTTCATGGATAAATAAGATATCATCTATCTTACAACCGGGCGATTTTTTTTTCAATTCCATTTTAAAAGGAAAAAATACAGAATCCGCATGATATGGAAATGGGCAGATGCGGATATACATTTTTGGCAGAACATGCTATAATTTACAATTATATTGTGTATTATCTGCGCATATTTGCGCGAGGCGAAAAATAACACTACGGGAAAGAGAGGATTGCCATATGGATCTGGAATATGTAAAAGAATTTATTTGTCTGTCAAAAATACAGAATTTTATGGAAGCGGCGGATAACCTGTACATTTCGCAGTCTTCTCTTTCAAAGCATATTCAGGCGATTGAAACGGAACTGGGCGTACAGTTATTTGACCGCGCATCCAGGCGAGTGTATCTGAATGAGGCGGGAGAACTGTTCCTCACTTATGCGAACCGCCTGATCGATACCTATGAAGAATGTGCGGATCAGTTTCTGGATCTGGCGAAGGAAAGCAACAACAGTCTTGCGATTGCTTCTATTCCGATGATGACGCAGTATGGAATTACGGACTGGCTGGCTAAATTCAGAAAAGAGAATCCACATGTGGGTATGAATGTCGTGGAGGGAACCTATTATCAAATGATTCAGCTGCTGCGGGAGCATAAGTGCGATTTTGCTTTTGTAAGGGAAAATGATGAAAGCATTGATGAGTTTAAGCATATACAGATCGCGAGCGACCATCTGGTGGCAGTATTGCCTGTCACGCATCCGCTGGCCTCTGAAAAGGCGATTGCGCTGGATGCGCTGAAGAATGAGGCTTTTTTACTGCCGGTGAAGGATACCAGGACTTATTCTACCTGTATCAAAGCCTGCAGGAAAGCAAAGTTTGAACCGAAGGTATCGTTTACCAGTCGCGGCGTCTCTACAAATGTTGATCTTGTAAAGAAAGGAATGGGCGTGGCGCTCCTGATGCGAAAGGTGGCGGAGTTTTCCACGGATTCAGATGTGGTACTGGTGGATATTGAGCCAAGGGTAGAGAC
>JAJBVF010000166.1 GCA_020859965.1 Clostridiales bacterium | reverse complement strand
TGCTCTCCAGCATTTTCCGGATAAAGGGCGTCGGATGGCTCCAGTCAATCCCCGGATATTTCGGTGCGTCCGGATCGTTAAACCACGGGATCTCCTGTCCTTTCAAGGAAATGTCATGTACTGTCCAATGCTCCATATCCGGCGTGGAGACTACATGATATTTATCACTGCAATAGACATCATCCCGGTCATCATAGCTCCCATAAACATAAAGCTTTCCGTCCGGCATCACATGCGCCTCACTGTCCGGCACATGATGCTGAAGCGGTAAAATCGGATTTCGCTGATTTTTGAATTCCATATCCGGATCCCCCCTTAAAAATCAATTTCCTATATTTCCGCTGTTGATCCCCTGATTGTCGCCCTCCAGCGGCAGCCAGTCCAGTACGTTCTTAATCGAACGGTTCCAGAAATCCCACTCGTGCGCGCCTTCTCCCTCTATGTATGTCACCGGGATGTTCAGGCTCTCCAGCAGCTTCACAAACTCCCGGTTCGGCTCCAGCAGGGAATCACTCGTCCCGCAGGTGAGATAGAGCGCCGGGATATCCGCTCCCTCTTTCGCCAGCTGTTTCGCCAGCCAGGCTGGATTTTTGTCGCTCTCGGCCATCTCATCCAGATTTCCGAAAAGCTTCTCCGCAAAGGTTCTGCTCTCGATAAAGAAAGGCACATCATCGGTGCGCTTCTCAATCCCTTCAGCAATCATCGCGCTGGACAAGCCCGCAACGCAGCCAAAGGTCTCATGGTATTTCAGCCCGTTGCGCAGAGCGCCGTATCCGCCCATGGACAGTCCGGCGATGAAGGTATCCTCTCGCTTCCTCGAGAGCGGAAACATCTTCCGTGTGATCTCTACCAGCTCCTTGCCGATGAATTCTCCATAGAAATTGTGTTCCTCCGCACGGTCTACGTAAAAGCCATTCTCTCCGGACGGCATCACCACCGCCAGATTTTTCTCCTCCGCCCAGCGCTGGATGTTTGTCCCGCTCACCCAATCCGTATAATTGCCAAAGATCCCGTGCAGCAGATAAAGTGTCTTGAAGGGTTTCTCTCCCCGCTCAGGCATCCCCGGAAACGTGATCTTGTCCACCGGCAGGATCACCTGAACCGGAACAGTCCGCATCAGAGACTGTGAAATAAAATTAACCTGTATCAATGCCATTTTCTTATACCTCCGTCTTCGTTTTTTTCATATTAACATTCCAGAAGCGATCTGTCTCCCTTATTTTCCGGTATTTGCCTGCGGATTTTTCGATGTTACTCAAGATCCTGCGATCCGAGCAACAAAAGAAATCCTATTACAAAGTGCTTCGCGTTCCCGCAATTCTAACAGCGGACATATGATCACAGTCTGCGCGGTTTTACTCGTAATCCTCTACCTTCAATTCATCCTTCCAGTCGATCCGTACCTGGTCGCCCTCAAACCGCAGCGGCAGCCATACATAGTCTGAAATGGATGAATTAATGAACATTTCTTTTGCGTCTTCCGGTGAGAAAACAAAGTCAGAATCCGGTGCAAAGATTTTCTCAAACCGCTGCGCAAATTTTTCATAGGCTTCGCCCGTATCAAACGCGGGGCCTTCTTTTTCCCGCAGATCCGGCATCCAGCGATCCGCCAGCGCGATATACAGGTCTTTCTTGAACGGATGCTTAAATACAGAAGTGATCTGTGAATTAAAGGAGGTCCTGCTGTTATCGTTTACATGCGGATTTCCCTGCACGCGCCAGGGTTCGTGCCACAGTTCGGATACCGCGACCTCGGACGGATTCGGATGATAGCCGCTCGTCCCGGATGTGATCAGATAATGCAGGCCGTTTCTCATAAAGTGCGCCGGTGCTTCCCTGGAAGCAGGAGGCGCGATGTGCGGAAAATGCTCAGTATACATTCCCGTCGCGTCCGTATAGTCCGGATTCAGATCCGCGCAGTAAATGGTCACATGCGGGCGCTCGCTGAACAGGTAGGCTTTCCCATCCTCAGGCGCCACCGCGATATCAAAATCGCCGACCGCCATGCCGCAGGGGTTTACACGGGGATTTACCATCGTATACGGTCCCAGGATCTGATCTGCCTCCAGCACGGCAAAGCAGGGCGGCTCACCCATGATTTTCAGCCAGGCGACATATTTTCCTGTCCGCTGATTAAATACAATATGGGGACGGTCCATCATCGCGGACGGATGAAGCGGAGAATTCTTGTCCTCCGTATCCGGCGGGATGATCACGCCTTCATCTTTCCAGTTGTACAAATCCTTCGAGGAGTAGCATCGCACTCCCCAGTGCCAGATATCAAAGCTTCCCGTTGTTTTTTCTTTGTTTTCTCCATACCAGTAAAAGGTATCGTCCACCGTCAGGATACTTCCGCCGTGAGCCTGAATTCGCTTTCCTTCTGTGTCCAGCCACACCTGGCCGGGTCTGATTGACTGATACATCTGTATTCCTCCCTGTTCTGTGTCATTTAGCGGTTTTTCCGTTTCCTGTTGCTTTCCTGAACCTTTTCCTTCAGAATATATGTTTATATATGCATTTTGCAATATATGTTTTATACGTACTTCGCAATGATTGTTCTCTTACGTACTTTGCAAAATATGGTCCTGAACAAGTACAGGCAATTCCCTCAATGTTTCCGATTCTCATCACGATACTGCTGCGGTGTCATCCCGGTTTTCTTTTTAAAAATTTTCACAAAATAAGATGAATAGGAGAATCCCGCCTTCTCGGTTATTTCCACGATCGTCAGATCCGTTTCACTCAGGAGCTGTTTTGCAAGCAGAATCCGTTTAGAAATAATATACTCATTCAAAGGCAGTCCTGTTTCTTTTTTGAAAAGTTTTGTCAGATGATCCGGACTGACATATACCATTTTTGCCAGCTCTTCCCTGGACAGTTCCTCTGTCAAATGTTCCGCTATATATTTCTGCGTCTGCTGTACAACGGATGAATCTGCCTCTTTATAGGTGATTTCTTTCCAGATATCCTGTATCCCCTTTGCCTCCCGTTCCCGGTTCAGGCGTACGATTCCGGCATGCAAAATATCTTCCAGTTCTTTATAGGGAATCGGCTTCAGCACATAATCCACCGCCCCAGGCGAATCGCTTCCTGACAGTAGGAAAACTCTGCATGGCAGGTATAAAAAATACAGAGAATTTCCGGATGCTTCTCCCGAACTCGTCGGATCAATTCCAGACCACTGCCTCCCGGCATTTCAATATCGCAGATCATAAGATCCACATGCCTGGCTGCAATGGTCTGCAGTGCCATATTCATACTGTCTGCTTTGTAGACCGTGTCGATTCCAAGCCTGCTCCAGGAGACGCCGCTTTCAATTCCTGCCAGCGCCAGTTCTTCGTCATCTACCAGAAGAATGTGATATTTGTCCATTTTCATCCTCCTCCCCACTCCACAGCAGTGGAACCAGAATTGTGGTCACAGCGCCATTCTGGTTCTCCAGAATCAGTTTTGCCTGATCTCCGAATACCAGCTGCAGGCGTTTTTTTACATTTCGAATGCCAACACGATTTCCTGCGGCATCTGCCGGGTCGTCCTTTGCTTCAATCAGTTCCAGAACCTCCTGACTATATCCGGTCCCGTTATCCCGGATTTCAATTCGCACGTAAGGCTCCTCATCGATTTCCGCCAGGTTTCCCTGTATGGAAAGCACATTTCGCTGTTCAAAATTCACCGCATATTTAATACTGTTTTCCACAAAACTCTGAATAATAAACGGGGGAATCAGCGCATCCTCAATCTCACTGCTCATTACCGGTTTGAAATCAATCCGGTCCGGAAAGCGCATCGTCTGAATTTTCATATAGTTTTCCACATGCTCCATCTCCTGCGCGATGGTTACCATACTGCCCGGCTCGCGAAACATGTAGCGGGAATACTCCACCAGACTCATCGTCATCTTCTGGATCAGTTCACAGTTTCCTACCTGAGCCAGAGAGTAGATAATATTCAGCGCATTCAGATAAAAATGCGGATTTACCTGAAGCTGCAGATATTGCAGATAAGTTTTCTGTACAGAGAGCTCTTTTTCATAATTCTCGATTTTCAGGTCTTTAATCCGGGAAACCATGGAGTTAAAATTCTTTATCATGCTGTTGTATTCCTCGATCCTGCTTTCTTCCTGAACAACCAGATTCCATTCTCCTTCCTGTACCTGATGCATTCCCTTCTCCATCTCGACAATCGGCCGGCACAAGGCCCGCTGCACCGCAACCACGATGACTATCATAAAGAGTATCGCCCCGATCACAAAGGAAAAAATCAGCAGCATGCTCTCTCTCATCTGCCGCTGGATTGCCGCAAATTTTGTCCAGGTAACAATATAAAAATCCTCATCCGCTGACAGGCAGCTGAGCTGTAAAAAACGCTCTCCTTCCTTTTTGATCCAGATACCATTCTGGTCTGCCTCTATCTGCCCTTCCAGATTATCCGTGGCAGAATAAATGTTTCCATTGATATCGCAGAGAAACGCATAGCAGTCCCCCGCGCTCAAAAGATTTTCCAGTGGTTCAAGCACACTTTCTCCTGTCAGGCACATCCCGATATAACTGTTCCGTACTTTATAGAAGCGGATCAGAAATCCCATCCCTCCTGCTTCCGCCACATAATACCCTTTCGCCGGCGTTGTTCCTTCTGCAAGGCAGCCATTAATATAGTCCTGAATCTGTTCTTCCAGTTCTACCTGTAAATTATAATCCAAGCTCTGCGAAGAAACGCGCAGGAACACGCCGTCCTGGCTGACCGGTGCGTAAAAGAACAAAAACCGCAGGGATGAGTTCCAGCCGACGATCTTGCTCAAAGTCCTCGTCAGATCCTGTTTCGCCATAAAAAGCGCATTTTCATCCGTAACCGTCTCAATGCAGACAATTTCTTCTGAATCTGAAAAATTCTGATAAAGATAACTCTCCAGAGCTTCCAGATTCTCATCAATGTTATCCATGTTCAGCCTCAGTATTTCCTTCCGATGGGCAATTTCCTGCGTCATCAGATTGTTCAGGGATTTTTTCGTAAAAAGCCTTAAAAACAAAAGTACAACTATGAATAACAA
>JAJBVF010000398.1 GCA_020859965.1 Clostridiales bacterium | reverse complement strand
ATGTAATAATTCCGTAATAAGTTTTAAAGAATTGTTTGGAGGCGGGGATAGATATGAAGAAAGCCGTGATGCAGTTTACAGCATGCTGTCTGGCGATCGGGATTACGTTTTCGGGTTTTGGAACGGTTGCTTTTGCAGATAATAATATGACACTGGCAGGTCTTAGTGAGACGGATTCAGTAGTTACCTCCGGGGGAGCAGAGGGCGATACTGAGACGGAAGCAGACAAGACCACGGAGGCTGCAGATTCAGAAGCAGATGAGGTCGAAGAGATTTCAGGGACCGCAGTAGATGCAGAGGATGATACTGCAGATACTAATGCGGCGGTTGCCGAGACTGAGACCGAAACAGAAGCTGTGTATGATTCCAGCATGAATGGCGAGATGGCTTTTGCTCAGTGTGAGAATTATATCAATGTACGTGCGGATGCCAATGCGGACAGCGAAGTAGTTGGCAAAGTATATAATAATGGTTCCGTGACGATCCTTGGACAGCTGGGCGACTGGTATGAGGTACAGTCGGGCAATGTGACCGGATATGTCAGCACAGACTATTTTGCTACCGGTGAGGAGGCAGATGAGATCGCAAATGCGGTTGCTTACAATGTGGCGACTGTAAATTCAGAAGCTCTTATGATCCGCTCGGAGGCGAGTGAAGATTCGGAATCGATTGGTATCGCTTACTCATCGGATCAGCTGGAAGTAGTCGCATACGAAGGCGACTGGATGAAAGTGGCGCTTGAAGATGGTACATATGGCTATGTGAATGCATGGTATGTAGATTACGATACTTATTATTCGACAGCGGAGACTCTGGAAGAAGAGCAGGAGAGACTGGACGAAGAGTGGCTGGAATACCTTGCTGAGTCAGAAGCAGAGCAGGAGCGGCTGGATGCGGAATGGCTGGCTTATCTCGCGGAACAGGAAGCGGCAGAGGCTGCGGCGGCAGCTACCTACGAGACGGAAGCAGCGACTGTATATGAGACCGAAGCGGCGACCACGTATGAGACGGAAGCAGCGGCTACCTATGAGACCGAGGCAGTTTCTTCGGCGGATGTAAGCGCAGCAGAGTCAGCAGTGGATGAAGCATATCAGGCTTATCTGGATGCACAGGAAGCAGCGGATGAGGCGACACATCAGGCGGACGAGCAGCTGGTATACGATACCTATGATGAAGCAGTAGAGGCATATCAGGAGTATCTCAATGCTGTAGCGGCGGCGGATGAAGCAAAATACAGCGCAGCGACGACCGAGACGGAGGCGACTACTTACGAGACGGAAGCGGCCGTGGCAGAAACCGAAGCGGCTACTTACGAGACAGAAGCAACTACGTATGAGACGGAAGCGACCGTAGCGGAGACTGAGGCAGCTACCTATGAGACTGAGGCCACAGTAGCAGAGACGGAAGCGACCGTGGCGGAGACCGAAGCGGCAAGCACTTCCACTTCTTCCTCTACCGGTCAGTCAATCGCAAATTATGCGGTACAGTTTGTCGGAAACCCGTATGTATACGGTGGTACAAGCCTGACGAACGGCGCGGATTGCTCCGGATTCACTCAGTCAGTATTCGCGAACTTTGGAATCAGCATTCCGCGTACGGCAGCTGCACAGGCATCCAGCGGTACATCGGTATCCTTAAGCGATATTCAGGCGGGCGACCTTCTGTTTTATTCCGATGGCAGCGGCATCAGCCATGTAGCGCTCTACATCGGCGGCGGCCAGGTCGTACACGCAAGTACATCCAGCACCGGTATTATTATTTCCAGCTACAATTACCGTACGCCGGTATGTGCGAGAAGATACTGGTCATAAAAATAAGAAGAAAAGATATTTGCTGAAAAGCATTGTAAATGAATGAAAAAGCTGTTCACTCAAGTGGTGGACAGCTTTTTTGCATACGGTTCACATGGAATTCTGGCAGCAACGGCACAGATGAGTGGAAAGTTATTTCAGCTTTTTCTTGACATGCCTTTTGTGAGAGTGGTAATATTTGCCTATAAAAATCCGAAAAGGGAGGAATGAGTTGTGAAAAAAATAAAATGCCTGATGGCGGCGGCGTTTCTGTGTACGATGCTGTTTGCCTTGGGAATCGTGGGGAAGGCGGCAAGTACGGTATCGCTTTCTACAAATGGGACATGGGCGGCACAGACGATTACCGATGACAGTGAAGTATACCAGTGGGCCTTTGTTGTTACAAATACCGGAAAGGTAGATTTTACTTTTCAGGTCTGCAGGGATGATACCTGGTTTAAGGTAATGGATGAGGACAAGACGAACACTTATTACAGTAAGGGACTTTATGATGGTACAGAAGACTCGCCGGTCACGAAGACGGCGACTGTCTGGCTGCAGAAAGGTACCTATTATGTGACTGCTTCCGATTGTCTTTATGGCTATGCCGGAGATGGGCTGGTTCGTGTGAAAGCGGAATTCACTTCCGCAAACACGACGGAATCAGAGCCGAACGATACGTTTGCTCAGGCGGAGACTCTGTCGCAGGGAAAGACCGTTGTGGGTGCGCTGACAGATATTGATGACCGGACAGATTTCTATAAGATCGAGGTGCCTGCGGATGACGGCACGGTGACGCTGGATCTGACTTCCTTTTTTAATGCTTCACGCATGGATCTTTATGATTCCTCGCAGGTGTCTGTGACATCGGGGAGTGTATCGGGTGCTTCTGAATCTCCCGGGAATAAGACATGGGATCTTACGCTGGATGCTGGCGTGTATTACATTAAGATTACGGATAATATTGCAAACGCTGATCCGAGCGGAATTTATTATCTGAAATGGACGTGGACGGCGCCGATCGTTGATGTGACTTCTGTGACGTTGGGCAAATCTTCACTGGAGCTGACGGCAGGGGATACGTATACGGTGAGTGCGTCTGTACTTCCGACTGATGCTACGGATCCGTCTCTTGCCTGGACGTCTTCTGATACGGGCGTGGCCACGGTAGATGGCAATGGGAAAATAACGGCTGTCGGGAAGGGTACGGCTACAATCACTGCGACTACTCAGGATGGAACGGAACTGTCCTCAGCATGCAGCGTTACGGTAAAGGCAGCACCTGCAAAGGTGACTGGTCTGAGTGTATTGACATCCAGCACCACAAGGACCACGATGACTCTGTCCTGGAATTCTGTGGCGGAAGCATCCGGATACCGGGTCTATATTTATGACACGGCGGCGAAGAAGTATGTAAAATATAAGAATACCACGAAGACCACTTTAAAGATCCGAAAACTGTCTGCGGAGACCAAATATAAATTTAAGGTGGCGGCATACACAAAGTCCACGGATGGCGCGACCAGACTGGGGACGAAATCAGCTGCGTGCTCAGCGTATACAGCGCCGAAGAAGCTGGCGGCTACAAAGATCACTTCCAAAAAAACGACCAGCAAGTCGTCTGACACCTGCTATTTTGTTCTGAAGTGGAAGAAGGTAGCCGGAGCGACCGGTTATAAGGTATATTATAAGACCTCATCCGGCGCATGGAAGCAGTATGGATCCGACACGAAGGCGAGAAGCATGAAGATGAGCGCCGCGAAAGGAACCACATTGAAGATTCGGGTAGTGGCATACCGCACAAAACACGGAATCACTACAGTCGGTAAGTACTCATCTACGGTAACGTACAAAGCGAAATAGGGAAACCTTGTTGCTTTAAAGTATAAAGCATTGGGCGAGCAGGAGTCGGCAAGCCGTCTCCTGCTCGATTTTTGTTTCTATGCGCACGGCTGCGCATGGGATTTTGGCAGCTATGCTGCCTGCGGCCGGCGTCAGGCGGATAGGGAAGAAAGATGTTCCCCTATCCGATTTTCAGATAGCACCGGAGATCTTCGTGAACGATTTCCTGTATCTGTTCAGCTATCTGCTTTGCCTTTTTCGAATCAAATTTGACTTTTTTGGCTACGGCCAGGAGTTCTTTCAAACCGGGATTTCTGCCGTTGCCATCCACTGTTGTCGCATGTTCGCCTCCGAGCGAATTGCTGTACGTCAGGTCATAGGCAGGGGAAAGATGCCAGCCATCCTGATCGTACAGATAGGAAAAATTTCTGGAATGGTCGTCCCGGTTGTGTGCAAATACATTAAAGCACATCAATCGGTAAAGCTTTTCAACTTCTTCATAACTGCCGGTAAGCTTCATCGCCAGCTGCATCAGAATATGGTAATCCAGATTTGGTATTCGATGTGAAGTCTCAAGCAATGCGCTCACGGAAACCATGTGAATCCGCCTTCCATGATTTCGATCAAAACGCTTCACGGCAAAATATCCTGCGCCCAGTTTAGATGGAAGAAGTCTGGTTTCTGGCATCTCAATTCCACATCTTTTTGCACATAACGAGTAATCATATTCCTGTTTTCCGATATCCGGACGGTCAATGGAAGATGGGAATTTTACGATCCATTCATCACCGTCCAACTGATAAAAGATTTTTGGCCTCGCACCGCCAGAAGAACCGCCGAGAAGAAAAAGCTCATCTAGATTTTTCGAATCATTTGTGCTAAACAGTTTCTGACATTCTTCGGCTATCTGATCCAGAGACATTCCGGTCAGATGATCGGAAAGCATATGTTCAGGCTGATAAGTCAGAGACCCCATACCCGATGTACCCACGATCGCCAGACGATTGACGCTGTCTACTTCCGCAGGACGAATGTTTTCCTTTTGCAGCAGCCGATCAACCAACAGACGGCCCCAGCCGTCCGGAAGGCTGTCTGCAAAAACTCCGAACAGACCGTCAAATGGGTCGTATTTTTTGGGGAGAAATACACCTCCATGCAATGGGAGGGAGAGCGGACTGATCGAAAAACCATCTCTGATCCAATCTGGGTCATATTCGAACGCAACCAGAAAATCAGGTGTTACAGCTAGTGTCCCTACTTTTCGTTCATCCATAAAGACGTATAATGATTTATACCTGTTCATCGATTACCTCCTGAATAGAAGCGTAGCCTTTTTTTGAGAACAGCTGCTCAAAATCATCTTCACATCCGAGAACGAAAGCGATTTTGATGAGGGAAGATAATGATATTTCGCCGGTCCGTTCAAAGCGTTTTACTGAGCCAAGACTGACGTCAGATCGTTCACTCA
>JAJBVF010000029.1 GCA_020859965.1 Clostridiales bacterium | reverse complement strand
ATTATTTATATTGTATAAAGGATAAAAAGTGTTACGGCACTGGAGGCAGACATGAAGGTAAGCATAAAGGAGATCAGCCAGAGAACCGGATTTTCTCCCGCGACGGTATCAAACGCACTTAATTATAAAAAAGGAGTAAATGCCGGTACAGCGGCGAAAATCCTGGAGGCTGCGCGGGAAATGGGATATCTGTCGGAAGACCGGATTACGAAACTGAAGTTTGTAATATTTACAAAAACGGGAGATATTACGGAAACTTCTCCCTTTTTCGCTCAGATGATGACAGGCATAGAGCGGGAATGCCGCAATTGCGGACTGGATATGATTCTGTGCAATCTGGATTCCAGAGAGGACGATTATCAGGAGCAGGCGAAACGGCTGATGAATGATAAGACGTCAGCTGTGATATTGCTGGGAACAGAGATGTCTGAAGAGGATGAATGGATCATTCGGGGAATGACCTGTCCGTTTCTTGTTGTGGATTACTGGAGAGAGGATATGTCCTTCGACGGAATTATGATCAATAATGCAGATTCTGCTCAGATTGCGGTTGAGTATCTGCTCAGGAAAGGACATCGGGAGATTGGATATCTGCGGGGAACCTGCCGGCTTACTCCCTTTTGCTCCAGAGAGGCCGGGTATGAAAATGCGCTGAGAAAAGCAGGCATTCCGATAAAAAAAGAATATACGGTCACACTCTCTCCCAGAATGGATGAATCCTGCGCAGCCATGGCTGCTTACCTGAAAAAGAAACCGCCTCTTCCAACCGCATTTCTTTCTGATAACGATCTGATCGCCCTGGGGGCAATGAAGGCAATGCGGGAATACGGAATCCGTATACCGGAAGATGTATCGGTGATCGGATTTGACGATCTTTCTTATTCAGCGATTTCTGTACCGCCGTTGACTACCTTGCGGGTACCCAAACAGGAGATGGGGCGGGAAGCGGTGCGGCGGCTTCAGAATATGATTCAGGATGGCGACAGGACAAGATGGAAAATGCAGGTCTGTACACAGATTATTGAACGCGGCAGCGTGTGCGACCGGAATGGGTAAATGCTGATCCTGTATGAAAAGGAAAACAGAATAAAATTTTTACGTGCACTGTGGTTAAAAAAGCCATGGTGCATTTTTTATGCGCAGAGCCGGGAAAGGATTTTTGCGGCTGAAGCCCACGTCATAAGGAATCCTCCGATTGCGCAGAGCCTGGAAGTATATAAATCAATTATTAAAAATTTATATAAAAAATTTAGATGGAGAAACAAACAAAAGAGAAAAAACACAAAATAATGTTGTTAAAATGCACAAAATAAAAGAAACAAAATTGTAAAGATATAACGAAAATGACATCAAAACTAAAATATTTAGATAAAAACTATTGAATATTTTTGCACATAGATTATAATAAAGCTACAGAAACAAGTAGGCGAAACATAAAAAATAATTTAGAAAAGGAGAAAAAACAAATGAAAAAAATTTTAAAAGCAACAGCAGGTCTTATGGCAGCAGCAGTGGCAGTGACGGCGGCACCGGTGAATCTGACGGCAAACGCAGAGGAAGGCACCAAGAAAATCGCGGTTATCCGCAACATGGCAAGCTCTGATCACACGACACAGTTCTTTAAGGGATGTACGGAAGAGGGAGAAGCCCTCGGTTATGAAGTGGACACTTATATGTCTGACGGAGACGACGTGAAGATGCAGACTCTGATGGAACAGGCGCTGCAGCAGGACTACGATATCTGGGTCGTATCTCATGCAAATGAGGGATATCAGTATGATCTGGTTTCTCAGGCGGTAGAAAAAGGAATCTCTGTAGTTGGATTTGACTGCGGCGGTGATTATGTGGACGGCGTTACCTATACGACACAGAGCGATGAGGCGCTGACACAGATTTCTCTGGACGCGTTGATCGAGAAGGCGGAAGAGAATGGAGCGGAGCAGCCGGTGAAAATTCTGGAGGTAAATACGCTGGGCGCGCTTGTGCCGTTTGACACCCGTCATTCCGTAGTTGAGCAGTATGAAGAGGAAGGAAAGATTGAGGTGGTTCAGATGATTTCGCCGAGTACTTCCGGTGATTATTACTCTGAAGTATACACGGGTGTGTCCACTGCGATCGCGAACAACAGCGATATTGCCGGAATCTGGACCGCATCTACTACCTTCCTTGATGGTATTCTGGATGCTTTGAAGGACAGCGGAAATACAGAGATCGTATGTACCGGAATCGATATTTCTGATACGGAAGTAGCACGTCTGGCGGAGGAAGAGCAGTATTACTGCTGCGCAGCGGTAGACCCGTATGTGATTGGTGTTGTGGATGTCAGACTTGCAGTTTTGGAGTCTCTTGGAGTAGAAACCCCGCAGACGGTACAGTTTGACGCGGTAGGCGTTTACAATACAAACGTTTCAGAGGGAGACACGATGGCTACTCTGGCGGAGACGACAGAAGGCTTTGGCTCATCGGATCTGTATGATACGGAAGAAATCCAGGCACTGCGCGCAGAAAATGAGTAACTGATTTCAGTTTTCAGAAAGGATCAATCTATGGATACGGATAAGAAAAACATTATCGAAGTGAAAAATATCTCCATAGAGTTTCCGGGCGTAAAAGCTTTGCAAAACGTGAACTGTGTTTTTGAGAGCGGAAAGGCAAAGGCACTGGTTGGCGCGAACGGCGCGGGAAAAAGTACGCTGATGAAGGTTCTTGCCGGGGCGAACCCGGGATATACCGGGGACATCTATTTTAACGGTGAACATGTGGAAATGCGCAGTCCGCGCGCGGCCAGAGCACTGGGAATCAGCATTGTCTACCAGGAGGTAGACAGTGTCCTGACCCCGAACCTTTCCGTGGCAGAGAATATCATGGTGGACTATCTCGTGTACGGATTGAAGGGTGTAGGAGCTGTCAACTGGAAGAAGCTGAAGCAGGAAGCCGCTAAGGTATTGGAGGATCTGAATATCTCCATTGGTGTTTCTGAACTGGTTTCCACACTGACATTGGCCGAGAAGCAGATGGTGGTCATTGCAAGAGCAATCATGCAGAACTGCAAGTTTCTGATTCTGGATGAGCCTACGGCTCCTCTTTCCCAGAAAGAAACGGAAACACTGTTCGATCTGGTTCGAAAATTAAAGAAGATGGGGTGCGGGATTATATTTATCTCGCACCGTCTGAATGAATTGTTCGAAATCTGCGAAGATATTACGGTTCTGAAGGACGGCCAGGTGGTTGGAGAGACGGAATTGTCTGCGGATGTTCAGATCAGTGACATTGTGAAGATGATGCTCGGAGGCACCTATCAGGAAGAGATTGACAAGAGCGGCAGAACGATCGGGGAAACGGTGCTGAAGACAACGGATTTTTCTGACCGGGGAAAGCGGATTCACGGGATCAATATCGAGGTGAAAAAAGGCGAGATCGTCGGTATTTCAGGTCTGGTCGGAGCCGGGAAGACCGAACTTTGCAAGACTCTGTTTGGCGCGTATGGACGACCGGAAGGGAAATACCAGGTAAAAGGAAAAGAAGTGGCTTTTTCGTCTCCGAATGAAGCAATTCATGGCGGACTCGCACTGATCCCGGAGGAGCGGAGAAAAGAAGGAATTCTGGTGGATGAGACCGTAGAACACAATTTATCGGTGGTCACTCTGAACAAATATGCCCGGATCGCCGGTTTTATTAACCGGAAAAAAGAAGGGGAAGCAGCGGAAAAGAAGATTAAAGACCTTGTGATCAAAACTCCGTCTGCTGCGCAGAAGGTAGGACTCTTATCCGGAGGAAACCAGCAGAAGGTGACGATTGGAAAATGGTTGGATTCTGACGCGGACATTTATATCTTTGACGAGCCTACGAAAGGAATTGACGTTGGTGCAAAGCAGGAGATTTATAAGCTGATCGTAGAACTTGCCCGACAGGGGAAAAGTATCATTTATACATCCAGCGAACAATCGGAAATTTTGCTTTTGTCCGATCGCGTTTATGTAATGTACAGCGGTACTGTACAGAAGGAATTGCGGACAAAAGATACAAATGAGGAAGAAATTTTATTTTACTCGACAGGAGGCTCGGAGAATGAATAGAGGAAAACTATCTGTGGGAAAGATATTGTCTCAGTGGGGAGTGGTAATTGCGATTGCGATCGCATTTGTATTTTTTTCAATCTGCGCCCCGTCCGCATTCTTTTCCGTCAGCAACTTTGTAACGATCCTGAAATCCATTTCCATCACTACTGTGATTGCGATGGGAGCGACCGTGGGCTTTTCAGCAGGCATCTTTGATTTGTCTTTTGCGTCTCTGGCGACATTGGGAGCAGCGCTCAGCGTCACGTTTATCGCATGGTTTGGGATGCCAATGTGGCTGGCTATGCTGGCTTCCGCAGGAGTCTGTGCAGTGGTAGGCCTGATCAATTCCCTGATGGTAGTGAAATTCCATGTAACGGCATTTCTGGCTACGCTGGCCATGCAGTTTGTGCTTGATGGCGTGATCCTTACCTATTCAGGCGGTTCTCTGATCAATCCCAAGATTGACAGCGCGAGCGGCTGGACGGTGGTCCGTGAGGTACCGGACGCTTACTGGAATATGGGAAAATCGCCGTACATTATCATTATCATGCTGGTATGTGTTGTGGTAGTAGAACTGTTCCTGAATTATACAAAATACGGACGTCTTCTGTATATGGTTGGCTCAAATCCGGGCGGCGCGCGCCTTTCCGGCATCAAGGTCGGTGCATATATTACGATGGCATTTGTGATCACAGCTGTTTTTTCAAGTATTGGCGGAGCGATGATCGCTGCCCGCGCAGGTACCGTACAGACGACTGCCGGCACTTCTTTCCTGATGCCATCCATTGCGGCGGCAAATATCGGCTATTCGCTCGGAGGCCGGGGGAAAGCAAACGCTCTTGGAACCTTTGCCGGAGCTGCGCTGATCGGTATTATTGAAAACGGTCTGTATGCGATGGCCTTCCCGTATTACTCGATTAATATCGTAAAGGGAGTAATCCTGCTGCTGGCACTGGTGATGACCGCTTATTCTTCAAAGGGAGCTCAGGAGTAAAAGGACAGAGCCCTTCTTTGAAACAGATTCGCTAAAAGAACAGAGTATGGGAAAGCAT
>JAJBVF010000432.1 GCA_020859965.1 Clostridiales bacterium | reverse complement strand
ACGCAGGATGAAAAGAACGCCTATGAGGAATACATCGATGAATACACGGATGTCTCTTCCAGTGATCTGAGTGTCTCGGAAAAAGAGGAGAAGGAGAAACGGTCATTGGTGACGGGTGTCTGGTTTGAAGAAAAATATATCCGGCACTACCCGTTCGGCTCACTTGCGAGCAATACAATCGGTTTTGCGAACAGTCTGGGGGATGGAATTGTCGGCCTTGAGGCATATTATGACGAGCAGCTTCAGGGCACCAACGGCCGTATTTTCGGTTACCTGAATGAAGATACGGAATATCAGACAAAGACGATCGCTCCGGAAAACGGATATACGCTTGTGACTACACTGGATGTGAATATTCAGGAAATCGTAGAGAACGTGATCGCAGAATTTGATGAGACTTATGGGGACGATAATGATGATGGTACCGCGAAGCATGGTGCGAAGAATGTCGGAGTAGTGGTCATGGATCCGAACAGCGGCAGTATCCTTGCGATGGCGAGCAACAGCTCCTTTGATCTGGAAGATCCGGACAGTGTCCTTTCTGACTGGTATACGGAGTCGGAAATTCAGGATCTGGAGAAGGCGGATGATGACGGGAGTGCTTATAATACCGCACTCTATGATCTGTGGAGTAATTTCTGCGTCTCAGACAGCTACGAGCCGGGGTCGACCTTTAAGCCAATTACGATTGCATCTGCGCTGGAGATCGGCGCAATTACAACAGGCGATTCGTTTGTCTGCGACGGCGGCGAGTATATTACCGATACAGAGATCCACTGTGATGTTTATTCGGGCGCACATGGGACAGAGACTCTTTGCGATGCTCTTGTGAATTCCTGCAATGACGCCCTGATGCAGATCGCGGCAAAAATGGGCGTGTCGAAGTTTATTGAATACCAGTCATTATTTAATTTTGGAAAGAAGACAGGAATCGACCTGCCGAATGAGTCGACCGGTGTTGTTTATACAAAGGATACTATGAATGAGGTGGAGCTGGCGACCTGTTCCTTCGGACAGGGCCTGACCTGCACCATGATTCAGGAAATCGCTGCTTTCTCAGCGGTTATCAATGGTGGTTATTATTATCAGCCTCATGTAGTGGATAAGATTCTTGATGAGGATGGAGCTATTGTAAAAGATAATTCCGAACTGCTTTTAAAACAGGTCATTTCTTCTTCCACTTCCGATACATTGAAAGAATATCTGGAGCTGGTAGTAGAGGAAGGTACCGGTAAGACATCCCGTGTGCCGGGATATCGGGTCGGCGGTAAGACCGGTACGGCAGAGAAGATCGATGAGGAGACCGGCGAAAGAGCAGATGGAAAATATCTGGTATCATTTATCGGCGCGGCTCCGATCAACGATCCGCAGGTGGTGATCTATGTGGTAGTTGATGAGCCGAATGTGGAGAACCAGGCGAGCAGTACGTATGCGCAGAAAATCTTCCAGAGTGTTGCGCTGGAGGTGCTGCCTTATATGGGGATCGCGGCTACGGAAGAGTACACGGAATCTCTGTTGGTGGAGCTTGGACTGACGGAGGACGATGTTGAGGAAGTGGAGAGCGTAGAGACGTTCCAGGCATATGATTCTTATGGGAATCTGTATAATGATGCGCGCGTGGTGGACGGTCAGGTAGTGGACGGAAGCGGCAACGTGATCACAGGAGCCTATATTGATGAGGACGGTACGGTATACGATGGCTATATGAATGCGGTATCTTCTGTTTCTTCCAGCGAAGAAGAGGATGAGGAATCTATTGCTACGAATCCGGATATGGCAACGCCGCCGGATGAGGAATCCGCGGACGATTCAGATTCGACGATTGTAGATCCGACGGATATTGATGAGGAAGATGAGGAAGAATAAAAGAAGGCGCCAGCGGCTCTGCCAGAGAGCTGTATATATTTATGTAAGCTGGCAGCCGTCTGATTTGGAAATATTCCCGGCATCCGGTTCATAAGATATTATCAGAGCCGAAAGGCAGATATTTATGATCCGATGGTGGGAATTTGCATGGAGAAAACAAAACCGTTTCACAGAAGAAAAATCCTGTTGATTTTTCTTTGCTGTGTGGCTGCGATGCTGGCTCTGGCCGGGCGCCTGGCTTATCTTATGATCGTGGAATCCGGATATTACGCGGAACTTGCAAAGGATCTTCATGAGCGGGAACGCTCAATTAAGGCGGCGAGAGGAAGAATTCTCGATCGTAATGGAGTGGTGCTTGCGGACAATCGAACCGTTTGCACCGTCTCTGTTATACACAGTCAGATTTCGGATGTTGATAAGGTTACAGAGATTCTGAGCACGGAACTTGAGATGGATGAGGAGACGGTGCGTAAACGGGTAGAAAAGGTCAGCTCGATGGAACGGATCAGCAGCAATGTAGATAAGGAGACCGGCGACCGTATCCGCGGCTATGATCTGGATGGTGTAAAGGTGGATGAGGATTACAGACGCTATTATCCGTATGAAAGTATGGCTTCCAAGGTGCTGGGGTTCACCGGCTCAGACAATCAGGGCATCATTGGTCTGGAAGTGCGATATGAAGAGGTTCTGGCAGGTACACCGGGGCGTATTCTGACGCTGACAGACGCGCGCGGCGTGGAGCTGGAGGATACGGCAGAGGGTCGTGTGGAGCCGGTTGCCGGAAATGACCTTGTGATCAGTATGGATTACAACATTCAGCAATATGTAGAACAGGCGGCATATCGGGTGCTGGAGGAAAAGCAGGCGGACAGCGTTTCAATCCTTATGAAGAATCCGCAGAATGGAGAAATCTACGCGATGACAAATGTGCCGGAATTTGATTTGAACGATCCGTATACATTGACAGAACTCACGGCATCGGCTCTTTCCGGTGAGGCTCTGCAGAATGCTTTAAATCAGATGTGGAGAAATGGCTGCATCAATGACACCTATGAGCCGGGATCTACATTTAAGATCATTACCGCAGCGGCCGGATTGGAAGAAGGCGTAGTAACGCTGGAGGATACGTTTTTCTGTCCGGGCTACAAGATTGTCGATGACCGGCGAATCCGCTGCCACAAGACTGCGGGACATGGTGCTGAGACGTTTCTGGAGGCTGCACAGAATTCCTGTAACCCGGTTTTTATTGAGGTGGGTCTGCGCCTGGGCGTGGATCGTTATTTTGATTATTTTGATCAATTTGGACTGAACGATAAAACCGGGATCGATCTGCCCGGGGAAGCAGCTACGATCATGCATCAGAAAGAGAATGTGGGGCAGGTGGAGCTTGCCACGATTTCCTTCGGACAGTCTTTCCAGATCACGCCGCTCCAGCTGATCACCACAGCAAGCTCCATTGTCAACGGCGGTATCCGAATAACGCCGCATTTTGGCATGAGTGTGAGATCTGAAGACGGCACTCTTCTTGAAGTGTATCAGTATGAGGATAACAGTCGGATCCTTTCAGAGGAGACATCGGAAACTATGCGTTACCTTCTCGAACAGGTCGTGGATGGCGGCTCCGGAAAAAATGCCAGTATCGAAGGCTATCGGATTGGCGGAAAGACCGCTACTTCAGAAACACTTCCGCGTGGTCAGGGGAAATATATCTCTTCCTTTATCGGCTTCGCACCGGCGGAGGATCCGCAGGTAATCTGCCTGTGCGTCATCAACAATCCACAGGGAACCTATTACGGGGGAACGATCGCCGCGCCGGTGGTAAAGGATATTTTCGAAAATGTCCTGCCGTATCTGGGGATTGAAAAAACAGGGAATCTGTGATACATAAATAGTAACTATTCAGAACAGCAGATATTACCAAATCTAAAGTATGAGAGGTACAGATATGAACATGAATCCGGATATTATCATTCCGTTACTCGTTTCTTTCGCTATTACGGTGGTTCTGGGACCGGTCGTGATTCCCTTTCTTCAAAGGCTGAAGGTTGGCCAGACTGAGCGGGAAGAGGGCGTGCAGTCCCACCTGAAAAAGGCCGGTACACCGACTATGGGCGGTCTGATGATGCTGATTGCAGTGACGGTCACAGCCCTTATTTACATTGGTTTTTATCATTATTCACGGATTATACCCCTGCTGTTTCTGATGCTGGGATTTGGTCTGATCGGTTTTCTGGATGATTATCTGAAGGTGGTCCTTCACCGCTCAGACGGACTTTATCCAAAGCAGAAAATGCTGGGACAGATTATTGTGACTACGATCTTTGTGGTATATATCTGGAAGATGGACAGGTCCTGCCTGGATCTGATCATACCTTTTACCGGAGGCAAGACCCTCACTGCGGATTCCTTTGGCGGTGCATTCCGGTATCTGTCGATTCCTCTTGCTTATTTTGTGATTATCGGAACGGTGAATGGTGTGAATTTCACCGATGGGCTGGATGGACTTGCGAGCAGCGTGACTTTGATGGTAGCGATTTTCTTTACTGCTGTGTCTATGACTCTGGGCGGAGAGATTGAGCCGATGACCGCGGCGGTGGCGGGAGCACTTCTTGGGTTTCTGCTGTTTAATGTTTATCCGGCAAAAGTATTTATGGGAGATACCGGTTCTCTGGCACTTGGCGGTTTTGTGGCGGGTAGCGCCTATTTGCTTCGCATGCCGGTCTTTATTCTGATTGTGGGACTGATCTATCTGGTCGAGGTACTGTCGGTGATCATTCAGGTGACTTATTTTAAGGCAACTGGCGGAAAACGTTTCTTTAAGATGGCACCGATCCATCACCACTTTGAACTGTGCGGATGGTCAGAGACCAGAATCGTGACTGTTTTTACGATTGTGACAGCGTTTTTGTGCCTGCTGGCTTTGTACGCACTGTAAAATGCATAAGTTATTTTGTGACAGGTTTCAGATATCATCCGCGAAAGAATAAATCTAAAGTGGAATGATTCATGAATAAGGCACAGAGGATAAATATACAGATACAGGAGGAAAAAAACATGGAATTAAAAGAGAGCCGTGTTCTCGTATTTGGAGCGGGATTAAGCGGAATCGGAGCGGTAAGGCTGCTGCTTCACGTTCCGGCAGCGGCTGTGATCTTATATGATGGGAATGAAAAGCTGGAGAGTGAGGAATTACTGGCAAAAGTGAAAGCAGTGCCGGACTCTTCTGCTTTGGGTTTGAGCACAGGGGAGGA
>JAJBVF010000349.1 GCA_020859965.1 Clostridiales bacterium | reverse complement strand
ATTTACAAATTGCATTCACTGTAAAAAGAGTTTCAAAAAACAAAATAACATTTTAAAAGGAGGATTTTACAATGAAAAAGACTTTAGCATTCTTATTGACAGGAATCATGGTATCATCGATGGCAATCTGCGGTTCTGCAGAGGAGTCTGAGGTACTGCATGACACGAATGGAGATGGAAAGTTGGTTATCTACGGTATTTACAAATCCGGTGATCAGACTTGGTTCCTGAATGAGGGAGAATCCGCACAGGCTACAGTAGAGGCTGCTGGCGGAGAGTTCTATTATATTGATGTGCAGACAGATGGACAGAAGGAACTGGATGCCATCAACACCGCGATTGCGAATAATGCAGACGGTATTGTTACCTGTACACCGGATCAGACAATGTCCCAGAATATCGTAGATCTCTGCGACGAAGCAGGCATTCCGGTAGTGGCTTGTGATGACGCACTGGAAGATACCGATGGAAACAAGCTGGCTCCGTGGGTAGGTATCTCCGGATATTCGATCGGCGAGTCTGTAGGCGAGTGGGTTTGCGATTATATTGAGGAGAACGACCTTGCAGGGGATGAGACAGTCGGACTTCTGATGATGACAATGGATACCGTATCTTCCTGCGTACCGCGTACAGAAGGTGAAAAGGCGGTCCTTGATGAGAGAGTTCCGGAGATCGAGGAAGCCGGCCGCCTGTTTACGGTTGACTATGATGGCACGACAGAAGAAGGAAATACCGCTTCCGCAGCTATTTTCACAGCAAATCCGCAGATCACAAAGTGGATTGTATTCGGAGCAAATGAGGAAGGTGTAGTCGGTGCGGTAAGAGCTCTTGAGACAGCTGGTCTTGACGCGGATTCTGTATGTGTAGGCATGGGCGCTTATCTGGCAAAGGATGAGTACAAGAAGGACACCTGCATGGTAGCGGCTCCGTATTTCTCAGATGTAGCGATCGGCGAAGGCTCTGTACAGGTACTCTTTGACCTGATCGATGGCCTGGATGTTGAGATGGAAACCGCAGTAGATGCAGTTATGACGACTCCGGAGAACTATGAAGAGGTTATGGGAGACGCTGCAGAATAAGCTGACCCGGATAAAACCGTTTTGAAAAGAGAACGAATGGCAGTAATGGCTGAAACTGTAATGGCATAAGCTTAGGTGAAGCGCAAAGAAAAGCCCCCGGCGGGTGGAAACCTGGTCGGGGGCTGTTTTTAAAAGCGCAGAGTATGCTGTGATTCCAGAGCGAATCGAAAATTCCGGGAGCAGGAAGCGGTAAAACGTTTTCTGAGCGGGAGAAGGAGCTGTATCAGGCTGACAGATGAGCCTGTCGGTATTCCATGGGAGTACAGCCGATGTTTTTCCGGAAGCAGGTACAAAATCCGGAATTGGTGGTAAATCCACATTTGAAAGCAATCTCCTTGACCGGAGCAGTGGATGACACCAGATAAAAGCAGGCGGCGTTGAGCCGGACTTTGATCAGATATTCGTGCGGCGTGTAGCCAAATTTATTTTTAAAGCTCCGCGTGAAGTGATAGACGCTCAGATGAGCCTGCGCCGCAATCTCCTCCAGAGACAAAGGTTCATACAGATGCTCATTGATGTAGATGCGGGCTTCTTCCAGCTCGGAAATATATTCGGGCGTACTTGACGAAGGGGCGTACATAAACTCTGTGAGGATGTTGATCAGGTATTTGGAAAGCTGGGCGGGATCCACAGGCCTGTGGCTGGAGAGCGAGGAATACAGTTTGGACAGATACCGGTAAGCATGTGTGCCGTCCGCGGCTACGATCAGATTGCTCTTCTGAAAGCTCAGAATGCGGTCATAATAGCTGCGGGCCAGGGCACCGTCGAAATGAACCCAGAGAAATTTGCAATCCTCATGACTGCCATAGATATGTGGATGATAGCAGTCAATGATGGCAAACGATCCTGCCCGAAGCGTGCAGGAAACATCATTCTGGGTGAGATAAAGACTGCCGTTTTGTACATAAATCAGCAGAAAGCTGTCATAATTGATACGATTTACGATGTAATTACTGTCACATTCATAGAGACCGATACAAAGAGGATATAAAAACAGCGAGGAATCGGCTTCGCTGGTGGTGTGAAAAAAGATCTGGCTGACAGGCAGGACGCCTGGTTCATGAACATTCATAAAATCATCCTTTCCCGGGGATTTACTGTAAATGATTAGATTTACTATAACAAATCGAACGTAATATTTCAAGAAAGAGAGGGAGCATAGATGGAACTATCTGCTGATCAGGCTCGAGTATGGGTCGAAACGGTCAAAATACCGACCTACGGCATTGGAAAGCCGGATAAAAATCCCATGTTTCTGGAAAAGAGAGTGTATCAGGGAAGCAGCGGCAGAGTGTATCCGCTGCCGGTGATAGACAAAATATATGATGAAAAGAAAAATCAGGATTATACAGCGGTATATCTGGAGAACCGCTATCTTCGCGTGATGGTGCTTCCGGAGCTTGGCGGGAGAATTCAGCGCGCGTATGATAAGACCAATGGTTATGATTTTGTATATTATAATGAAGTGATCAAACCGGCGCTGGTCGGTCTGACAGGACCGTGGATCAGCGGCGGCATTGAGTTCAACTGGCCGCAGCATCATCGCCCGACGACCTATGATCCGGTCGACTACCGGATTGGTGAAAATGCAGATGGAAGCTGTTTCGTTGAGTGCAGCGAGGTGGATCAGATGTATGGCACGAAAGGGAAAATGCGTTTTACACTTTACCCGGACAAAGCTTACATCGAGATCAAAGGACAGCTGTACAACCGCACGAATCTCCCGCAGACCTTTCTGTGGTGGGCGAACCCGGCGGTTGCGGTCAATGATTACACACAGTCGATTTTTCCTCCGGATGTGACGGCTGTATATGATCATGGAAAGAGGGATGTCTCGAATTTCCCAATTGCTACCGGAGTTTATTACAAACATGATTATGGTGCGGGCGTGGATATTTCCCGGTATAAAAATATTCCGGTGCCTACCAGCTATATGTGCGCGCATTCGGATTATGATTTTGTGGGCGGTTATGATTATGATAAGAAGGCGGGAATCCTTCATATCGCGGATCAACATGTAAGTCCGGGCAAGAAGCAGTGGACTTGGGGCTGCGGAGACTTTGGGAAAGCCTGGGATCGGAATCTTACAGATGAAAATGGTCCGTATATTGAACTGATGACAGGAATGTATTGTGATAATCAGCCGGATTTCACCTGGCTGAAGCCGTTTGAGGAAAAGGTATTTACGCAATATTTTATGCCTTACAAGGCATGTGCCGATGTGAAAAATGCCAGCACAGAAGTGGTGCTCAACCTCAGGAAAGAGGGCGGTGAGGCGAAAATAACGGTTTACGCGACCGGGATACAGGAAAACGCAAAGGTAATACTCACGGCAGATGGCGAGACAGTTTATGAGTGGAATGGTCTTCTTTCGCCGGAGGATGTGCTGGAAGCATCGGTGAAGACTGAATCTCCGGATACCGGACTGACCCTGTCTGTGTATGACGGAAACGGGCGATGCATGCTTTCCTATAGGCCTGCAGAGAAAAAGATTGAAGAGATTCCGGATCCGATGCCGCCGGCAAAGCTCCCGGAGGAGATTCTCACCTGTGAGGAGCTGTATCTGACCGGACTTCATATTGAGCAGTATCGCCATGCCACCTACCTGCCGGATCCGTATTACCTGGAGGCATTGAAGAGAGACTCCGGCGATATCCGGGCAAACAACGCTTATGGGATGCTGCTTCTGCGCCGCGGACAGTTCGCAAAGTCTGAGAAGTATTTCCGCGCCGCGATCGCCCGCATGACAGACCGGAATCCGAACCCCTATGATTCGGAAGGGTATTTCAACCTTGGCCTCAGCCTGTTTTATCAGGGACGGGATGAGGAAGCCTATGACGCCTTTTTCAAATCGACCTGGACAGCAGCGGAGCAGGAGATGGGCTATTACTACATTGCCGCGATTGATGCCAGACGCGGGAACTATGCTCTGGCACTGGAACATATTGAGCGAAGCCTTGTGAAGAATTACCACAATCTGAAAGCGCGCGCATTGAAAGGATTGCTGCTTACCAAGCTGGGACGAGTGCAGGAAGCGGAAGCCTGGTTTGCCGAAAATCTGCGGCTGGATGTGTTTGACTATGTATCCGGGCTGGAACTGGACGGATTCGATGCAGGACAGGGGTGGAGAGAGCGGCCGAGCAGCTATATTGAGTGTGCGATTGATTATGCGGAAGCCGGCTTTTATGAGAAAGCAGTCCGCGTTCTGGATGCGTGCGAACAGAAGACACCGATGGTTCTGTATCATCAGGCGCTTTACGCAGGAAAATATGATTCTGCGCTGGAGATGGAACTGCTGCGAAAAGCAGCAGCTGCGGATTCTCTGTACTGTTTCCCGAATAAGCTGGAGGATATTACCGCTCTTAAGAGTGCGATACAAAAAAACACGCAGGATGCGAAGGCGCTCTATTATCTGGGTTGCCTCTGGTATGATAAGAGACAATATGAGGAAGCCATTGACTGCTTTGAAAAGAGCAGAGACATAGACAGAGAATTCCCGACCGTGTGGCGCAATCTTTCCCTTGCTTATTATAATAAGAAAAACGACCGGTAAATTGCCCGAATTTGCATGGAAAAGGAATTTCCCATGTATGAGACGGACGGCGGGATTCTTTTGGAGCTTTATCAGCTCTATGGGAAGCTTGGAATGCCGGTGGAACAGAAATTTGCCTTTCTGGATGCACACAGGGAAGTCGCTTTTGTGCGGGACGACCTGTACATAGAGTATTGTGCAATGCTCAATCTGCTTGGCAGATATCAGGAAGCCTACGATCTGATCATGGCTCATAAGTTCCATCCGTGGGAAGGCGGAGAAGGTAAAGTGACCGCACAGTATGCTGCCGCACTTACGCAGATGGCGATCAAAGCGATGAACCGGAAGGATTACGGCGGTGCGAAAGAGTTTCTTCAGAAAGCACTCGTATTCCCGCACAATCTGGGTGAGGGAAAGCTGGAAGGAGCAAAGGATAACAATATCAATTATTATCTGGGATTGTGTGAGCAGAATATGGGAAATGAGGCAAAGGAGGTGGAATATCTGGAGCGGCCGGCTGCCGGAGACGAGAAGCCGCCAA
>JAJBVF010000474.1 GCA_020859965.1 Clostridiales bacterium | reverse complement strand
GGGCGGATTCCGGACTTGCACCGGTTAGAAACGTGCGCCGCCAGGCGCACGAAATAAAAACGGGGCATTTCCATGTCCCGTTTTTTCGGCTTTTGTTATTCGGTTTTTAATCTTATGTATTTTCCGTCCGGTTATTTATTATCTTCGATTTCCGGTACGTTTGTTGTTTCGGCCGTTGCTTCTCCCGCCGTTGTGATTTCTGTCATTGCCTCTTTTGCTGTTCCCATGATCTCATCTATATCCCAGTGATCCGGATCGCCTTCCGCTTCTTCCTCCGGCATATATTTTTTAAATATTTTGCTGAGAAAGCCGGTATTGATGTAAGAAATCAGCGCGAAGCCGACCATGATCCATACAAGCAGCGACCAGGTGATGGTGGTGACATTGTAGAATGAGACGATGACCGCGATGACTGCAATAGCGAGCATGGCGAGTGTTCGCGGAAAATCGGCGATCGCCATGATAAAAGCGTTTGTAAATGTGTGTCTGATAGTATTCTCGAACCGTGACTGGACGGCAAACAAATAACAAAATATCATCAGGTAGACCATACACAGGATCAGAATGATCACGGTCATCACACGGTACAGAGTGCCTTCAAAACTTTGCAGGATAATCAAATCGAGAACCAGAACGAATCCGACAACAAGCTCGATCAGCCACATGGGAGTGGCCTGTTTGAAATTCTGCCGGAAGGCTTTGAAGAAGCTTCGGGCAGCGTATCCCTCTTCGCCGTCATGCATTTTCAGTGTCACGTAGTTAAGTGCAGTTAAAGAAGCGCCGATCGTGAAGATCGGGATACAGCAGATGATGAAAAGAATGTTCAGTATCATCAGATCGGCCAGGCGTCCGAGAGTACGCCATACGACATTGTCCATGTTGAAAAAACCACTCATTTGTATCACTCTCTCTCTTTTTCGTATTTTGCGGTGCCAGAAAGGCGGCCGCGTGTTTTCAATATGCGTAAAATAAAACTGTATGAGGAACAGTATAGTCGATTTATATAGAAAAATCAATGAATATTGCGTATTTTTCACGATTCACAAATTGACAATCCTTCTGGTGGTGGGCTATAATAAACAGATGTGTGAGCAGTCGTGCCTGTATCAGGGTATTGACGATAAGCTATAATTTAAGGTAAAACGACGTGGTCGTTTACTGTATTTTTATCATTATAAGGAACTGTAGCGGCAGCGGACCGTTACAATATGGGCAGGAGGATACAGACCATGCTGTATGATAAGGTGGCGACGAATCGGAATTATGTAGAATCCGAGAAAAAGGTCGGCAAGTTCTGGAAAGAGAACAGGACTTTTGAGAAGAGTATGGAGACCCGTGAGGGGCAGGAGATTTACACGTTTTATGACGGACCACCTACCGCGAATGGTAAACCGCACATTGGACATGTGCTGACCCGTGTGATCAAAGATATGATTCCGCGGTATCAGACGATGAAGGGAAAGATGGTTCCGAGGAAGGCAGGATGGGATACCCATGGACTTCCGGTGGAGCTGGAAGTGGAGAAGATGCTCGGCCTGGACGGCAAGGAGCAGATCGAAGAATACGGCATGGAGCCGTTTATTGAGCATTGCAAGGAGAGCGTCTGGAAGTATAAGGGTATGTGGGAGGATTTCTCACAGACGGTTGGTTTCTGGGCGGATATGGACGACCCGTATGTGACATATCACGACGACTTTATTGAGTCGGAATGGTGGGCGCTGAAAGAAATCTGGAACAAAGGCCTTCTGTATAAGGGACACAAGATCGTGCCGTACTGCCCGCGCTGCGGGACGCCGCTTTCCAGCCATGAGGTAGCGCAGGGCTATAAGGATGTGAAGGAGCGCTCGGCGATCGCCCGGTTTAAGGTAAAGGACGACACGGCTGCGGCTGTCAGAGTGTCTGCAGGCTGCGATGAACCGGTGTATATTCTGGCATGGACGACGACTCCGTGGACGCTTCCGTCAAACGTAGCGCTCTGTGTGAATCCGCACGAGACTTATGTGAAAGTAAGGACAAAAGCGGATGAGGCGGGCAGGACCTGGATTTATGTTCTGGCACAGGCGCTGTGTGATACCGTGCTGGGCGCAGATACTTATGAGGTTCTGGAGACTTATACTGGTAAAGATCTTGAATTTACGGAATACGAAGCATTGTATCCGATGATGCTTCCGAAAAAAGGCTATTATGTGGTCTGCGACGACTATGTAACAATGTCCGACGGTACCGGTGTGGTTCACATCGCTCCGGCATTCGGTGAGGACGACAGCAAGGTCGGCAAAAAATACGACCTTCCATTCCTGCAGCTTGTCGACGACAAGGGCATGATGACGAAGGAGACAAAGTGGGCAGGGCATTCCTGCGTGCTGCGCAAGGATCTGGAAAATGAGCCTGGCGTGAATATGGATGTGATTAAGGATCTGGATGAGCGGGGACTGCTTTTTGCCGCTCCGAAATTTGAGCACAGCTATCCGCATTGCTGGCGCTGCGACACGCCGCTGATCTATTATGCGCGCGAGTCATGGTTTATCAAGATGACGGCAGTTCGCGACGACCTGATCCGCAATAATAATACGGTGAACTGGATCCCGGAGAGCATCGGCAAGGGGCGTTTCGGCGATTGGCTGGAGAATGTCCAGGATTGGGGCATTTCGAGAAACCGCTACTGGGGTACGCCGCTGAATATCTGGGAGTGCGAGTGCGGCCATATGCATTCGATTGGCAGCAAGGAAGAGCTGTTTACACTCTGGAAGGAGTGTGAGGGAGAGGATGCTGTCGCGGAAAAATGTGTTAATAATGATATCGAACTGCACCGCCCGTACATTGATGCGGTGACGATCCGCTGCCCGAAATGCGGGAAGATCATGCACCGGGTTCCGGAGGTCATTGACTGCTGGTTTGATTCCGGATCGATGCCGTTTGCGCAGTATCATTATCCGTTTGAAAATAAAGACTATTTTGAAAAGCATTTCCCGGCACAGTTCATCTCAGAGGCTGTGGATCAGACGAGAGGCTGGTTCTACTCACTGATGGCAATCTCGACGCTGATCTTCAACAAAGCGCCGTTTGAGAATGTCATCGTGCTCGGCCATGTACAGGACGAGAACGGCCAGAAGATGAGTAAGTCTAAGGGGAATGCGGTGGATCCGTTTGAGGCTCTGGATCAGTACGGAGCGGATTCGATCCGCTGGTATTTCTATATCAACAGCGCACCGTGGCTGCCGAACCGTTTCCACGGCAAAGCAGTGATGGAAGGACAGCGCAAATTCCTGGGAACCTTGTGGAATACCTATGCGTTCTATGTGCTGTACGCGAACATTGACAATTTCAATCCGATGGATTATGCTGGTCAGCTGGCCGGCGGCTCTGCTATAGAAAAAGCGGAGCAGTATCTGAAGGAGAATTACGCACAGCTGCCTGTGATGGACAAATGGCTGCTCTCCAAGATGTATACGATGATTCAGTCGGTGGACGACAACCTTGGCAATTACCGGATTCCGGAAGCGGCGCGCGCACTGCAGGAATTTGTGGACGACATGAGCAACTGGTATGTCAGAAGAAGCCGTGAACGTTTCTGGGCGAAGGGTATGGAGCAGGATAAAATCAATGCTTATATGACTCTGTACACAGCGATTGTGAATACCTGCAAGGCGGCGGCTCCGATGATTCCGTTTATCACGGAGGAAATTTATCGGAATATTGTGGTGAAGATTGATGCGTCTGCACCGGAAAGCATCCATCTGTGCCTGTTCCCGGCGGTTGATGAGTCGCTCATCGATCCGGAGCTGGAGAAGAATATGGATGAGGTTCTGAAGGTGGTAGTGATGGGCCGTGCGTGCCGCAACACCGCGAATATTAAGAACCGTCAGCCAATCGCCTCTATGTATGTGAAGGCACCGGAGACTCTGAGCCAGTATTTCACAGATATCATCCGCGATGAGCTGAATGTAAAGCAGGTCGTGTTTACAGATGATGTGAGCCAGTTTACTTCTTATACGTTTAAGCCGCAGATGCGCACCGTCGGACCGAAGTATGGCAAACTGCTTGGAAAGATCCGTCAGATTTTACCGGAACTGGATGGCAACAAGGCAATGAGCGAGCTGAAGGCGAATGGCGTCCTGAAGCTGGATGTCGATGGCAATGAAGTGCTTCTGTCTGAGGAAGACCTGCTGATCGACGCGGCGCAGGCAGAGGGGTATGTCTCCGAAAGCGGCGGCGAGATCACAGTAGTCATCGATACAAAGCTGACGCCGGAGCTGATTGAGGAAGGCTTTGTACGCGAGCTGGTCAGCAAGATCCAGACCATGCGTAAGGAAGCGGGCTTTGAGGTGATGGACAAGATCCGCGTATCTCTGACCGGCAACGAAAAGCTTGCCCAGGTGATGCAGAATTCTGAGAAGGAAATCCTCTCCGAAGTCATGGCGGAAGCCGCGGAATATGGAGAAGCCATCGGATACAGCAAGGAATGGAATATCAATGGCGAGATGGCGACAATCGGTGTGGAGAAGCTGCAGTAAGATGCTGGATGTGTTATAACAGCAGGCCAAAAATAATATCGCCTGACCGGGACAAAGCTTTGCTGCAGATTTTGCCATGTCTGCGGGAAAAACGCCAGGCGATTTTGCATAGATGCCAATGAGACTGACAGAATGAAGATTTGGAAAGGAAATGGTTGGAAACTATGAGTAAACTGATTGATAAAGAGGTATTCAAGGAGCGCGTGAAGGACAATGTCCGTACGCTTTACCGCAAGACGATTAAGGAAGCGGATCAGCAGCAGCTGTTCCAGGCGGTAGCTTATGCGGTGAAGGACGAGATCATTAATAACTGGCTGGCGACTCAGAAACAGTATGAGATCGACGATCCGAAGACTGTTTATTATATGTCGATGGAGTTTCTGATGGGCCGTGCGCTTGGAAACAACCTCATCAACCTGACCGCTTATAAGGAAGTAAAAGAGGCACTGGATGAGATGGGCTTTGACCTGAATGTGATCGAGGATCAGGAGCCAGATGCGGCGCTTGGCAACGGCGGTCTTGGACGTCTGGCAGCTTGTTTCCTGGATTCTCTGGCTTCGCTGGGCTATTCGGCATATGGCTGCGGTATCCGTTATCGCTACGGTATGTTCAAGCAGAAGATTGAGGATGGCTATCAGAAGGAAGTGCCGGACA
>JAJBVF010000265.1 GCA_020859965.1 Clostridiales bacterium | reverse complement strand
TTGTGAAGAAAGACCAGTATTTTGCTGCTAGCTGACCATTGATATAAAACTGTCGGATGACTGCTGCTGCCAACATCACCAGTACGAGAATGGAAAGGACGGTGCCTGCCAATATGTATTTCCTTGTTCGTGGGCCGGGAGGTTCGTAGAGTGCATCTTTTATAGAACCATTCTTTCCATTCATCTCAAAATCCTCACTTTTTTATCAATCCTATTTCCAACAAATCCGATCACTACAGCGGTCATACAGTACAAAAATGCAGAAATCACAAATGCAGCAACTCCGCCCACAGAACGGGTGTTGATATAGGAAACGATGCCTGTCAGATCGGTCGGGCTTAGTGGCACCTGCGATGCCAGAGAAGTTGTCAGCATGGTTGCCACCAGAAGATTGGTCAATGGCAGCACCGATGACCGGATCGCCTGTGGAAGCACTACATTTTTGATCATCTGAAAAAAGGTCATTCCAAGTGCGCGGGCAGCCTCGATCTGTCCCAGTTGGATCGTGTTAATCCCTGCCATCAGGTACTCAGAGCAAAACGCGGATGGGATCAGGGAGACCGCGATCAATACACAGGCGAAATAAGACCATACGATCCCCAGATAGGGAAGCGCGTAGACCAGAATAATCAAAAGCGCCGCACCAGGAATATTCCGGAATATTTGTACATAGAATTCGCCAGCCATACGGAGCGGACGGATGGGGCATATGCGAAATACTGTAATGGCAATGCCTATGATAAGTGCCAGAAGAAATGCGAGAAATGTCAATTCCCATGTCATAAGCATCGCTGAGAGATATTTTTCTCCATATTGTGATAGAAGCTCACCGATCGACATACTTTGCCTCCTTCCATTTGGAAAAAGGGCTCTCAAACACTTCATTTTGAGAGCCCTTTTTCAAATCAAATCTATTCTGGTTACTCGATAACGGGCGTTTCCGGAGCCGTTTCAATACCTGTGCGATCCCCTAAGGTGATATGCCACAGCTCTTCCCAGGTGCCGTCGGCAATGATGCTCTTCAAAAATTCATTGACAAATTCTACTCCATCCGAGTCGAGAGGCAGCCCGATCCCGTAATTATCCTCCGGACCGAACACATCGCCTACGATTTCATAAGCATCCGGATTCTTCACAATAGCGTTCAAAAGCAGCGTATAATCCGTCACATAGGCATCTACCCGTCCCTGTTCCAGTGCCGTGCGGGCTTCTGTATCGGACTCAAATTCCTGCACGATTGCGTCCGGAGCATACTCTTCTAGAATGGCCGGGCCGGTGGAGCCAGCCTGCGTTGCGACGGTCTTTCCAGCCAGGCTGTCGATCCCCGTAATCTCTGTATTTCCCGCCGCTACTAAAACTGCCTGCTGGGATGTATAATAGGGGCCTGCGAAGGAAATGACTTCCTGACGTGCTTCTGTGATAGAGTAGGTAGCTACTACAACATCCACCTGGTCACTCTGGAGAACAGATTCCCGTGTGCTGGAGTCTACCTGAGTCAGTTCATATGCCGTCTCATCGCCCAGGATATAGCGCGCTAAAAGCTGATAGATGCCTGCGTCAAATCCTCTCAGACTGTTATCCGTCTCATCCAGCTGGCTGAACAGGTAGGAGGTTCTGGTGCCGCCCACCCGCAGCACACCGGCTTCCTTCACTGCCGTTGCCCAGCTGCTGGAGGCAATCGTCTCATCATCTGCCACGGGTCCGGAGGCGACCAATTCATCATATGCGTCCTTATCCAGCTCAACACCCTCGACCTCAGTGGTTTCTGCTGTTGTCTCAGTCGTGGTTACTACGCCGCCTTCAATGACAAGGCTTTCCTCATAATCCAGACCATAAGTATCCACAAGCGTCGCCTCATAGTCTTCATGGAAGAATTGTTCCTCGCCCAGTGCTTCGATTTCTTCATTCAGCCAGTCAAGGAGCGTGGAATTCCCCTTTGACACGGCCGGAGCAATCGTATCCTGACTGCCAAGACTGGGGATACCCACGGTATATCCTTCATTTTGAAGGGCGAATGCGATCACCTCTGTGTTATCGTTCGCCCACGCAACGCCATTTCCATTCTCCAGGGCGTTTTTGGCGTTGGCATAGGTATCATATTTCTGAAGTGTGATGTCCGGGTAGTTCTCGGTCAGATAGGTTTCCGCTGTCGTACCGGAAATAACGATGATCTCGTCCTCGGAGTTCCAATCATCGAGGCTCGTAATGACATTGGAATCAGGGGATACAACACCCAGCGCCACACTCATGTAGGGCAGCGCAAAATCCACTTCTTCCGCACGTTCCTCCGTCACGGTGAAATTAGCGAGGATGATATCGACCTTTCCCGTCTGCAAATACTCGATGCGGTTTGCGGCTTCTGTTGATACAAAATTCACCTCCACACCCAGGTCTTCGCCAAGGCGCCTTGCGAAATACACATCGTAGCCCTGATATTCACCGTTCTCATCCACATAGCCGAACGGGTTCTTATCAGAGAAAACGCCAATGTTGATGGTTCCACTTTCCACGATCTCGTCCAGCGTCCGGTAAACGACCTCCGACGTCTGGCTCTCCTCCTCGCTCTCATCGGACGTCGATTCCGCAACCGCTTCCGATTCGGTCTCGGTCTCCGTCTCCGCTTCCGATGCGGTTGAACCGCACGCGGCCAGTGACAGAACTGCCGCGACTGCAAGTAATAAAGCTAAAAATTTACGAATCTTTTTCATAATATACCTCCAAAGCTATGCTTTCGTTGTATTTATATTAGTAATACCAATCAGGAGCGTTTCCGCTCAAACGTGAATGTTTGCAGAAATCTTTCTGCCCGTTCTGTTTTTGGATGGTCAAAAAACTGTTCCGGCGTTCCCTCCTCCACAATTCCTCCATCATCCAGAAAAATGACCCTGTCGGCAACTGCCCGTGCAAACTGCATTTCATGAGTGACGATCACCATCGTCCGCCCCTGGTCTGCAAGACCTAATATGACCTCCAGCACCTCTCTGACCATTTCCGGATCGAGGGCTGCTGTGACCTCATCAAATAGCAGGATCTCAGGGTGCATACATAAGGCTCTGATAATGGCTACCCGTTGCTTTTGTCCTCCAGACAACTGTCTGGGGAAGTTGTCTGCTTTCTCTGCCAGGCCTATGCGTGCAAGCATGGCGATGGCTTCCTCTTTTACCTCATCCTTTGGCCGCTTTTGCACTTTCATTGGAGCCAGCAGGATATTATCCAGTACAGTCTTATGAGGAAAGAGTTCATAGTTCTGGAACACCATGCCGATTTTCTGCCGCAACTCTGCCAGATGCTTGCTGTCCTTCGAGATGAGTTCGCCGCGCAGCCGTATCTCTCCGCCCTGAATTTCCTCCAGGGCATTGATACATCGGAGCAGTGTGCTCTTTCCGCATCCGCTCGGCCCGACGATCACGATGACTTCACCTTCATGAATATCCAGGCTGATGTCATGGAATACCTCAAGATCACCAAACCGTTTTGTCAGATGCTCTATCGTCAACACCGGTTCTGCCACACATTCTCACCTCCAACGTTTTTCAAGATATTTTGCCAGAAGGCTGATCGGCCAACAGGCGACAAAGTAGAGAACAAATACCGTCAGGTAGACCCCAAAGGCAGCGTTCGGACTGCTCATTCGATTTGCCTCTATAATCTGCTGGGCGACCTTCATCACCTCCACGACGCCGATCATCAGGATCAGGCTGGTCGTCTTAATCATCCTTGTGATCAGATTGATCGACAACGGGATCAGTCTGCGTACCGTTTGCGGTAAAACGATATACCTGTACGTCTGAGCCTTTGTCAGACCCAACGCTTCGGCGCTTTCGTACTGGTGAGCAGGAATACTGATAACGGCTCCCCGTACCAGATCGCCCATCTCAGCCGTTCCCCATACGGAAAACACAATGACCGATGAAAGTTCTCCGGACAGGTTTCAGCCAAATGCCCGTGTCGTTCCGAAGTAGACGATAAACAGGAGCACCATCTGGGGCATGATACGGACAAACTCCAGATAACATCGTGTGATCGCCCGGCTGATCGGATTTTTCCAGGTCATCAGGATTCCAAGCACAATACCCAGCGGGATACTGATCGCCACCGAAATCAGGCTGATCTCCAGGGAAACACCGAGTCCACCAAGGAGGCGAGAAAAATTTTTGCCCTTCAGCAGTACATCAAGTCCCAAATCCGGCATAGCGCAGCCTCCTTTCCAGGAAGCTTCCCAGGATGGAAACCGGAAGCAATATCAGCAGATAGAACACGACCAGCAGGAACAGGCTCTCTGTCGTTTTGTAGTACAATCCGATCAGATCTTTCGCAGTGAACATCAGATCCATCAGACTGATCGCTGAAAAAACACTGGTTTCCTTCAACAGAAAGATCACATTCGCCATAAATGCAGGAACACTGATGGCGAAAGCCTGCGGCAAGACCACATATTGCATCGTCTGTATTTTGCTGAGGCCCAAACTGTAAGCGCTCTCTTCCTGCGAATTTGGAACAGCCTCAATACCGCTGCGGAAAGCCTCTGTCATATAACTGCCACCCAGAAATGCAAGCCCAGCGACGCCGCAGGCATCCGCATCTGTCCGGATGCCGATTTTGGGCAATCCATAGTAGATGAAAAATAACTGTATCAGCAGCGGCGTATTCCGGCTGACCTCAATGTAAACGGATACCACTGTGTGCAGGAATGGCACCTTGTAATACTGAACGATTGTGCATACCAAGCCGATCAGGATAGCGGCCGCGATCCCCATAAAGCCGATCCGCACAGTCAACACGGCTGCTTCCTGATACAACGGCAGATAGTTTTCGATAAACTGCCAGTTCAACGCGGCGCACCTCCTTTCCCGGCAAGGTTACTTCTTTATTTCACCGCTGCAAATCCATTTTCCAGATCAGCGATAATATCATCAATGTGTTCCGTCCCGATCGAAAGCCGGATTGTGTTGGGCTTGATCCCCTGATCCAGAAGCTCCGACTCAGAGAGCTGGGAGTGGGTCGTTGTCGCCGGGTGGATCACCAGGCTCTTGACATCTGCCACGTTTGCCAGCAGGGAGAATACCTTCAGACTGTCGATAAACTTCCACGCTTCCGCCTGTCCGCCCTTGATCTCAAAGGTAAAGATGCTTGCACCGCCGTTCGGGAAGTATTTCTGATACAACTCATGGTCGGGATGGTCGGGCAGCGAGGGATGGTTCACTTTTAATACCTGCGGGTTTCCGGACAGATATTCCACTACCTTTTTCTTGTTCA
>JAJBVF010000507.1 GCA_020859965.1 Clostridiales bacterium | reverse complement strand
ATTTTTATTCCCGCAAATCGCAGATGCCGCGAAAGTCAAAAGCCCTGATGCAAGCATCGGAGTCTTTGACTCACTATGATAAATGGGATGCACACACATATCAGATTTTTAATTCAGATAATCATATACCAGGGTTGATATCTCTTTAATCAGGGTGCCCGCATTTCCAACACCCATTTCATCCACCCCAGTTGACATAACACACAATATATAATCCGTCTTTTCCCCAAACACAATAGCTGTATCGTGAGATTCTTCATCTGTATCTCCAGTCTTATTTGCTACTGAAATTCCTTCCGGGACGCCCGCAGGTATTTTTGTGGTGACATCCTGCTGCAAAAGAAGTTCCAGCATGGCTTTCGACGCTTCCTCCGATACACAGGTGCCAAGATAAATTTCCTCCAGAAGCGCTCCGCAATCCTCGACCGTTGTGTGATTCATTCCTTCTCCGGTCGTCTCGTAACTCGAATCGGAAGGGTGCAATGTGGTATACACTCCGGTATCTGAAAATCCATTTTCCGCTATAAAGGCGTTCACCAGCCTGCAGCCTTCCGTAAAGCTGTTGCTGCTGCTGTGCAGCCGTATCAGTTCATTATAAGATTCATTACGGGAAAAGGCAATCATAGTGTAGAGGCGATCATCTATCGTGGCGGACGCCGACTCCGCATCCGTCTGATTGATAATACCGTAATTAGAAATCAGATCATCCATATATTCATAACAGGACATCATGACATACAGCTTGATCAGACTGGCTGCATACATACTCTGGTTGTTGATTGAAAGCGATTCATTCGTATCCAGATCCTTTACATAGACGCTCCAGGAACCTGACACATCCATAAGCTCCTCTTCAATCTGAGCGGACAATTCTTCAAAATCAACCTCTGCTCCTGCCTCAGACTCTGTCTCCGTCTCCTCTTCTTCCGTTCCGGCCACCACACTCAAATCGTCCGTCTCAGAAAGTGCTGCTTCTTCCACTCCTCCATCAAAGTTCGCTACTCTCTGAATAATCATACTGATGCCTGCAGCAAAAAGCAGGATAGAAGTCACTGCAACACCTATATAGAGGCGGGTTCTTTGCACCCTTTCTTCTCTTTTTATCTGCTTTTTTCGTCTGTTCCATTCATCACTCATAAAAACCATTACCCTTTAACTGTAGTACCATATATTTATAATAAACAATGTAAGCCGTTTTATCCCATATAGGATGATCTGATTAGCGGAGCAGAACACTATGATTCCTTTTCTGCTATTGGCAAATAATATACAATTAATTGGACCGTTCTGTGAACCTGTTGTGTAGTTTTCGTGAAAATAAAAGGATACCTTATGGCTCTGCACGGCGGTGCGCATAGAAGCAAAAAAGAAAATCCCGGGACAGGCCGTAAGCCGGAGCGGGATTTTCTTTTCATCTTAATTCATTTTTGTAATAATCTGTCTGCATGGAAACACTAATAGCATTTCCGGTGAAAAACAACGTGAACCTTACATACCGGCAATGCGTTTTACTCCGCACTGAAGAGGTTCTTATTCACATAACCTACTGTTCCATTATAGCTGATCTTGTACCAGCGATCTGTATAACCAATTGCCGTCACTTCAGTCTCCGAAGCGATCGTACCGATGATCTCACCGTCCTGAGACGGTACAGAGCGGATATTAGCTCCTGCTGTCGCACGGATCGTAAAAGATTCTGCGTAGGACTCTACACTGTACTCAAGATCAACGGATGTAGTATCTGTGGTGCTGGCACTTGTATCAGACGTACTCGTATCTTCTGAGGCAGCGTCCGTAGTATCCGCAGTACCATCCGTAGTGGTAGTGGTATCCGTAGTGGATGCGGTATCCGAAGACTCGCCCACATACTCCTTATATACATAGCCATTGGATTCATATCCTTCCACTGATATCATATACCAGTTCGAAGTCTCTCCGATCACACTGAGCTGCTCTCCATTCGCATAGCTGTAAAAAATCTCGCATTCATCCGTAGTCCCTGGCTGTTCTCTGACATTCAGATCATCCAGTGCGTACATCACGCGGATCGTGTCAAATTCTGTCAGGCTTGCCGTCTCATCCTCTACCGTCGTGTCCAACGTATACGTCTGAGGCTGAGTCTCTGCCTCGGTTTCCGTCTCCGTCTCGGTTTCGGTCTCCGTCTCTGTCTCGCTTTCCGTCTCAGATTCCGTCGGAGCTTCTGTCTCGGTCGGAGCCTCGGTTTCCGTCTCCGTCTCTTTTTTCAGCTGATCACAGCCAGTCACTGCCAACGCCACAGAACAGCACATCAGCAAAGCTGCCAGCCATCTTCTGCTCTTGTTCATCATAGATTTGTCCCTCCATTTTTATACTCGTTCCTCAATTCACACCTCATACCAGTCACCACAGCTCCTGAAGAAGGCGGTTTTCTGCCAGCCTGAGGAAATTGTTCAGATGTTAAGAATCATACCACTCTAACCGCAAAATAGCAAGTGATAACACATTTTTTTAACCTTTTATTACGCTTTTGTTACATTTTGGCATCACCGCGCAGAATCCAGTATCTGCGCCACGCTGAAGATTGACGAAAAATAATCGGAATAATTTTCAAGCAGATACCCGGTCACCGCACGTCTGGTCTGACGCAGGTAGGTCTGGTTCACTGAGAGATAATCCTCTGATGCCCACAGGCCGATCAGATACTGATATCCGGCTCCGGTGAGATACCCAGACTTTTCTGAGGTATAATCTACTTCCGAACCGTAAGGATAAATCAGTGTATCACAGTCTCCGATCAGTTTCCCGACCGTATCCTCCCATTGAGTGATATCTTCCTCCAGTTCATCATAAGTCATATCACTCATGTAAGAATAGCTGTAGCCCTCTGACGCGAAGGTCCACCCATCGGTCTTCAGCTTTTCAGCAATCCGGCTTACCGTTTCCGCATTGCTCTCCCATTCCGTATTGCTTTCCTCTTCTACTTCATATCCGAAGGCACCGTCTTTACCGGACAGACCGATAATCCCGCGCGCTCCCCGATAAGAAAAATCCGGATGTTCTTCCAGAAATTGCTCCAGCACCGGAATGGCATCGTAAGCGCCTGTCTGTGTGACGCCATCAGAATCCGTATACACAGCAGCTACTTCACCGTCCGAATCAAGTACAAGCTTCGTAGCCACTCCGTCTCCACTTCGCACTCCGGCATAATTCAGATTTTCAAAAGACAGTACCAGAGGCTTTTTACCTGCGGGAAGACTAAGTGTTGCCTCTTCCAGTGTGATATCGCCAAACCCGTCATCTGTCTCTTGGGCCAGAGAATGAATATCGATCAGAATATAGTCATTCTCATACAACTGATTCAGAATACCCTCAAATTCACTGATCGTAATCAGGTTCTGGCTGTAAGTCTGGGCATAACTGTCCCCATCAAAAGCAAGGCTGGTATCCGCGATCAGGTTCGGAAAATTCAGATGTACAACATCGTCTTCATAATCCACCAGTGCATTCAGTTCCGTCTGATATCCTTCAATCGCAGCTTCGGCCCGCTCATCCTCAGCAAGTGAATCCGCATTTTCGAGCAGTTCGATTGCTTCCTCATACCAGTATCCGGCAGCAAGCGCTTTCGCCTGCTCCAGAATTTCCACCCGCGATGTTTCCTCAGCTTCTTCCTGTTCCTCCAGCTCCCGTTCCGCCTGCATTTTCGGTGTCTCGACCGGCTCATTGTTCTCATATTCGCCCACAGTGCCAATGCTTTCAGCTATCTGATAATTCATCATGCTTCTGGAACAGCCGCTTGTCCCCAACACAGCTGTCCCGGCCAGCAGTACGGCCAGTATGAAAAATCTTCTCCCTGACATGATTCCCCTTTCCCCTCGTATCTATCCGCTATATTCCGGCTCCCCTCACAGCGATGCTCCCCGATCCATCCGGATCTACGCGCGGGAACTCATACAGCAAAATCCATGGCTGTTGAGCATCGCCTCCGCCTCGTCCATATCGTCCGTGTGCAAAACAAGAACCGGCCGTTCTCCACTGCTTCCAAAAGAGGAATAAAAATAATTGATATTGACATTTCCATCCTGAATCACTTCCAGAAGTGATTCCATTTCATCCGGAGACTTCATTTCGACCGCAATCACTTCACATTCTTTGACTACAAAGCCTGCCTTCGAAAGGCTGGCTGAAGCAGCATCCGGTGCATCTACTACCATGCGGACGATGCCAAATTCCGGAGAATCCACCGTGGAAAGTCCACAGATACGGATTCCTTCTTCACGAAGCAGGGTGACCACACGCCGTATCACACCTTTTTGATTTTCCACAAAAGCTACTACCTGCCTGATCATATCGTAAGCCCATCCCTTCTGCTCATTTCCTTCTGATTATACACGTTGGTTCCGACATGCGCAAGTGGCAGATATTTTCTATTTTTTTGCAACAGTTCAGAACAGCACCGAAATGAAAAGACAGACTGTGCAGGTTTACCTGCTAAAGACTGTATTTTCATTTCGAGATGGGCGGAACGCCCATCAAGCCTCAGACATATGACGCGCAAGCGGCATATAGCCTTCAAAGAAGGCGGTCTGTGGCCTGCTGTTCAGAATAGTTACTTTTTTCTTAATATCTCCAGAATCCGCTTTACTTTTCAGTATTTATTCTTTATATTGAATACATAAATTTGTCAGATATCGTCTGATACAGCTTCTTTGGCCTCTGCTCTTCCATGAAACTGTGGTCAAAAAGGCCGGATACTTCCGGTTTATCCGGGTTAGGGGGGGATTTTTGTGTATGCGAGAAGAATTATTTCTGTACTGATGGCTGCTCTGGCCATTGCTGTCTGCGTATTTATCACTTATATCAGCGGTGATGTAGACACCAGTTCCCTGGTGATCAATCTTACTTTTCTGGGCGTTATGCTGTTTGCAATCCTGACAGCGGTTTTCACCAGTCTTCGCCGTCTTTCCGGAATCAGTAAAAGCCTTGCGCACGCGACTGCTATGATCCGCACTGCCGGATCTGCTTCCACGGCAGATTCCGGGGCGCCGGATACGGTTATACAGCCGCAGAACGGCCTGTTTCAAAACAAATTTCTGGATGACTCCTATGCAGAATACTGTGATATGGTCAGACGGCATCCGGACGGTTCCTGTGATATCAGCGATTTTATTAATGAAGACGCGATCGAAACGCATATTCACCTCTCCCTCCTGGAGCTGCTAGCGTATATTCTTACCAGTCTCGGTATCCTTGGCACTTTCATCGGCCTTGTGCCCGGTCTTCGC
>JAJBVF010000041.1 GCA_020859965.1 Clostridiales bacterium | reverse complement strand
CAGTCTCCGCATCAGTCCTCTTCTTTCGCCAGATATCTGCCAGATACCTGTTAGAACCCAAGATTCAAAACAACTGCAACTACGATAAACGCTGCCGCAAGCCATTTCGTAATTCTGACTATATTTCCTTCCATGGAACGCGCTTTATTCTGGCTCCAATAGGAATTGCTCATACCGCCGATCGATCCGAGTCCTTCATCTTTCCCCTGCTGCGCAAGTACCAGTACTGTCAGTACAATACATATCAGTATAAAAATAACTGTCAAAATAATTCTCAATACTGCCACGAATCACACCTCCTATGTCAAACACAAACAGTCTAACACAACAGACATAAGATTGCAAGAATATTTTCAAAAATTTTGCCCTTACAAAAATGGATTTTCATACGAAGCATCAAGCCCAAGAGAATCCTCAATCCGCAGAAGCTGGTTGTATTTTGCCACGCGTTCCGAACGGCACGGCGCACCAGTCTTGATCTGGCCGGAGCCGACAGCTACAGCCAGATCTGCAATCAAAGTATCCTCTGTCTCTCCGGAGCGATGGGAGATGATTGTCCGATATCCATTTCGATGCGCCAGCTCGATCGCATCAAAAGCCTCCGTCAATGTACCGATCTGATTGACTTTTATCAGTATCGCATTTCCGGCGCCTTCCCGAATTCCTCTGGCAAGCCGCTTTGGATTTGTTACAAAAAGATCATCTCCGACAAGCTGTACACGATCGCCCAGACGCGCAGTCAGCTTTTTCCAGCCGTCCCAATCGTTTTCATCCAGGCCATCTTCGATCGAAACAACCGGAAATGATTGGCAAAGCTCCTCCAGATAGGCGATCATCTCCTCTGTGCTTCTCCGTACTTCGTTCCCCTTCATTTTTCCTTCTCCGGGAAATAAATAAGAATGTGTTGACTCATCATACAGCTCACTTGCCGCAGCATCCAGCGCAATGACGATATCCTTTCCAGGCTGATATCCGGCTTTTTCTACCGCTTCAACAATTATCGAAAGCACCTCTGCCGCATCCTTCAGATCAGGCGCAAACCCGCCTTCATCTCCAACTCCGGTCGATAATCCACGTCCGGAAAGAATCCTTTTCAATGTGTGATAAATTTCAGCACACATCTGCATACCATGTTCAAAACCATTTGCTCCTGCCGGCATGATCATAAATTCCTGAAGGTCCACAGTATTCGCAGCATGGACGCCCCCATTTAAGATATTCATCATTGGCACTGGAAGCAAATGTGCCCGCATCCCGCCAAGATAACGGTACAGCGGCAGATTCAGCGAATTTGCAGCTGCCACAGCGACTGCCATTGATACGCCGAGAATCCCATTTGCTCCCAGCTGTCTTTTATTGTCTGTACCGTCTTCGCGGCACAGAATCCGGTCAATCGTCGCCTGCTCGTAAACATTTTCTCCAATCACCGCATCCGCAAGAACTGTGTTCACAAAATGACAGGCCTTTGATACTCCTTTTCCAAGATAACGTTTCTCTCCATCTCTTAATTCGACTGCCTCATACTGTCCGGTGGAAGCGCCCGATGGCACAGCCGCACGTCCGACTGTCCCATCTTCCGTCATAATTTCCACTTCCACTGTAGGATTTCCACGCGAATCCAGAATTTCCCTGGCATAAACATCCGTTATAGACATATAATTACACATGCTGTTCCCTCCTGCACCTCTTTTATTTATATCCGTAAAACCAGTACCTCGTTTCCAAATAAACCGGATCATTCTGATGATTTACTGTTCGCTATAGTATGTCCCGCAGTTTTTATTTTCACTCAGAAATTGTTCATCCACATTTTCCCTGAGTCCTCATGGCCGCTTCACGACATGCTTTGCGGACATCGTCAAATATAAAAGTAATTGCTCGTCTGCGCCGGCCGTGTCTTATGCCACAAAGGATTGCCGGTAATACCGAAGGATTCCTTATGACATGGCGCCAGCCAGAAATACTTCTTGCACAGCCGTATACAAAAAAGCCCCGCGCATGCGGAGCTTTTTAAAGCCATATGGAACGTCATGTATCAATTGCATTTGCCAGGAATAAAATCAGCTTAGAATTAAACCGGATATTAGTTAAACTGATTATTATAATCTTCAAACCCATCCTCGAAGTCATCTTCAAAGCCTTCTGATCGTTCTTTTTTCTCTCCGGCTTCCCCTTCTTCCTCTCCGAAAGGCGTTTCGCCATCGGGGGCTGAATCCTGATTGTCTTCGATCTCTTCCGTCTGAGTCTCTGCATCCTGCTCTTCCTCTGTATCGTCTGAAGAGCTTCCTTCCTGCAGTGTGACCTCTACTTCACGCGTTTCATAACTGCCGTTGTTCGCAGTCTGTACTTCAAGCGTAATGGTCTCTCCAGGCGCATAATAACTCATTTTTTCAATCAACTCAGTAGAGCTCGATACGCTCTCACCCTCGATTGCTGTGATAATATCCCCATTCTGAAGTCCTGCTTCTTCAGCCGCTGATCCTTCTGATACCTCATAAACAAAAGCTCCCTGCGGCATATTATAGGTTCCTGCCACATCATCAGAGACCGTCACTACTGTTGCCCCAATGTATCCGCGCTCAGAATCGCTCAGCTTATCCCTGGTTTCTTTATTGATCAGATTTTCCAGAACCGGAATCGCGGTATCCATCGGAATCACATAACCCATCTCGCCCGCCGAATCGCCGGATTCATTCGCTACGCAGATACCTACCACCTCACCGGAGGCGTTCAGAAGCGCTCCTCCGCTGCTTCCAATATCGATAGCTGCATCTGTCAGAATAACTTCCAGGGTAGTATCGTTGATCGTCACAGAACGGTTCAGTGCACTGATCACTCCAACAGTCACGCTCTGTCCATAACCAAGCGCATTACTGATCGCAATTGCTGCCTCTCCTACCTTCAGTTCCTCCGAACTGCCCAGGGTCGCAATTTTCAACTGCTCCAGCACAGAGTCCTCAATATCAGAAAGCTGCACCGCTATCACCGCCAGATCGTATGTCGAGTTTGTGCCTTTCACTCTGGCCGAAACTACCAGATCTTCCTCGTTCTCCGCATCCACAGAAAAACCAACCTTCAGATTCGTCGCATCACTTACTACATGATAATTCGTCACAATCAGCAGTTCTTCATCGTTCTGCGCAATGATAATGCCAGACGCAGTAGTTTCTTCTACATCCGTAGTGCCTTCCGTGTCCGTGTCATCAATATAATAATAGTAATAGCCGTCCGAATAAAACCCGGAATCTTCATCAGTATCTGAATCAGTATCCGCCTCTTCATCCACATCATAAGAAATCGAGACGATCGAAGACATACAATTTTCCACAATTGCAGAAACATCTGTTGTCACAATGCCATCCGTAACCGTTTCTACCGAACTCACTGTCGAGCCTGTACCAGGCTCTATTTCATCTGCAGTCTCATTCTCTTCCTGATTCTCAGATTCCTCTTCCTCTGCATCTATGTTCTCGTCCGTGTCCCCATCTTCATCATCAGGCTCGGCTTCTGTCCCGGAAGCGCCGCCTACATTCAATGTCACACGCTCTGATTCCCCGGAATTTTCGGAATCCGCCTCTTCTTGTGCTGCATCATCAGCCACATCCGCAGATTCTGTTTCCGCTTCCCCAGATTCCTCCAGATCTGCGGAATTCTCCTGCGTCTCTTCCTCTTCACTTACCACATTCAGCGTCACGCGCTGTGTTTCCTCTGTCTCTTCCGCGCTCACCTCATTTTGTGAGCGCAATATTCCGGTACCCACACCGGCACCGGCAAGCACAACTGCAGCCATCGCCGCCGCGCCATATTTTTTCCAGCGATTCATACCAAAGTCCCCTTTCATAGCCGCACATACAAAAATCCCTTTCGGTCATATTTCAGATTATCCGGATTTTTCGGTTTATTCAAATTCCTGTATGTACGTACAGGCTCTGCACCTGTTTTGTCTCAATATAACGTATGAATGTGTTTTTCATGTGAAAAACAGCCTGTTTTTCTTTTCGTGTAAAAGATCCTTATCGGTTTGTACATACCCCATCCTCTCCAAGGATGTATCGTCCGATCGTCTTATTTTTCTGCATCACACCATTCTTCGAGAAGTAATAGTATTTACCACTGATCTTTTTCCAGCCTGTCGCGCGGACTCCGACCGGGCTGCTCTTTTTCTGCAGATAATACGTCTTTCCCTTTACTGTAATCCAACCGGTTTGCCGCAAGCCATTTTTATTCAGATAAAATGTATTCCCATTCACCGTAATCCAGCCGGTCTGCATCGCACCTGTCGTCGGATCAAAATAATAATATTCCCCATTCAGCTTTTTCCAGCCTGTCGCCATGACGCCGGCCACACTGCTCTTTTTCTGCAGATAATATGTGCTGCCATCCACAGTCACCCAGCCGGTCACACGAGCTCCTGTCTCCGGATCCAGATAGTATTTCTTTCCGCTTATAGCCAGCCAGCCAGTCCTCATGACTCCATTGCTCTTTTTGAAATAGTAATACTTTTTGTTAATTTTGGCCCAGCCAGTGACACGGTATCCATTGGAATCCACATAATAAGTCTTTCCTTTTACAGTCAGCCAGGTATTTTTCGGAATCGTACCGTCCTCCTGCACATACCAGTAATTGGTTCCATCCGTCTGCCAGCCAGTCTTTACACGACGTGACTCCGCAGAAGTCCTTGGGGTAATAATAGCAGAATAATCTTTATAGCTGTAGTCAAGATCCACCGCCGTAGAAATACCGTTCACCTTTCCGGTCGAGCTGTACTGCCACATGGAAAGAGGTTTGGTCGTTGGTTTATAAGACCAGCAGGCTACCCAGTAATCATATCCCGTCAGACTGGTCAGATCCAGATAATCAATAAACCAGTTGTCACTCGCATAGATCATCGGATAGTATCCCGCATCCTCAATGACTTCCAGAAAGGCAAGCGCAAGCTTTGTCCGCTTCGTGGTTGACATTGTCTTATAGACATCATCTTCCATATCCAGGGCAATCGGGTAGGAAATCTCATAGCCGTCCACCAGATCCAGCACATAATCCGCCGCATTGCGCATATCATCGGCCGTCGTCGCTGTCGAATAGTGATACACCCCAACAGAAACCCCGGCTTCAATCGCACCTGAAATATTCTCTTCAAACTTGCTGTCCGGAGTGCCAACCCCATTTTTAAAACGGCCGGTACCGATCATGACAAATTCTATCCCTGCTTTTTTAACCTTCGTCCAGTTTATCGTTCACTGCCATTTTGAGACATCAATTCAATAAATCTTAGTTGCAGCGG
>JAJBVF010000561.1 GCA_020859965.1 Clostridiales bacterium | reverse complement strand
CCGGTACCCGTACCGGATATTCCCACGGTCAGTCTCCCGGAAACATGCCCGCCGCTGCTCCCCTCGTTCCCGCTGCCGGCAATGATTACGTTTCGCCCGCGCATTGCCATCATATCCAGGTAGGTTTCCAGAAGAGACGTCCCCCGATGCGAGCCGTACACATTTCCAAAACTCAGATTGATTGCCACCGGCTGGCCGAATTCTTCCGCCTTTCGCGTCACATATTCGACTGCCTGCATCAGCTCTGTTGTGGTCGGAAAGCCATCCGGCCGGGGCGTCCCCAGCTTCACCACAAGGATATCGCTTTTTGCGGCAATGCCCCGGTAGGGATTTCCCGACGCGCGGCCGTTTCCGGCAGCGATGCCCAGCACCTCCGTGCCATGACCGCTCAGATCCTGCTCCGGCACAAGCGCCAGCCCAGCCTCGCGGGAGCCTGCCGCCAGAGCCTCATTGATCTCCTCCTGCGTATATTCCACTCCGCGTGTAAAACCTGCCGGAATGCGGCCAAGCGGCATCCTTTCCAATCCCGCCTTTTTTCCTGAACCTGAACTTGCATTCCCGCCATCCGCCTCTTCTCCCGGCCGCACACTGCCGCGATCTGTCGTTTCCGGCAGCGCCGCGCTCTGATCCCAGATTGCCCGGATACGCGTAGTCCCGTCTTCTCTGCGAAAATCCGGATGAAAATAATCCACCCCGGAATCAATTACCGCCACCAGCACGCCCTCTCCATACAGATCAAACGGCGCTGCCTGTACCGGATAGACACAGGACATGGAACGCCCGACGGAAACACTGAAAAAAAGGCGTCTGGGCTTTTCCACATACTCAATCTGTGGCAACGCCGCCAACGCCTCAATTTGATCCCGTGTACCGGTCAGGATCGCGTAGCCGCCGGAAAGTACCGTACTTTCCATTGCTTTTGGAAATGCCGGGAGCACAGCCTGAAGCTCCTGCCACTGACCGCTGTAGTGCACGATCACTTCCCAGGTCCGTTCTCCCCGATCATAACCAATATCCAGTTCTTCCGATTTTTCCAGTTCCTCATTCGTCGCATCCAACGTAAGATTCAGCAAATTGTCCAGTTTCTGATTTTCCATGCCGCCACATCCCATCAGGCAGGGCAGATAAGTCCCTGCGCAGCTAAGAATTCCCGGTCGCTATACCGCAACCGGGCAAACGTTTACTGCTATTCTATGCGACTTTCGCGTACATATTCCCAGATACATCACAATAATGTCTGTATCTCACAACACCTCTTTCTGCAAAGGAGTCCGCCCTCCAAACCTTTTCCGCTTTACAGCCATCAGCAGAAATATCGCCACCGCAACAACACTCACCATAGCTCCTGCCGCCAGCCCCGGCGTATGATACGCCAGAATAATTTCATGCTCGCCTGCTTCCAGATATAAAGCCGAATACATCGTATTCGCCCGAAGCAGCTCCTGCTCTGCGCCATCTACATATGCCGTCCAGCCGGCAGAATACGGAATTGTCAGCAGCAGATATTTCGCATTTTCAAGGCGGATCGTCCCTGTCACCTGATCGGTCGCGTTCCGGTCTGTCTCATGGAAGTCAACATTCTCCATCACCTCTTCTCCCAAAGCGGCTATCTGCTCCGTATAATGATCCATCGGCTGGCAGAGGACTTCAAGAGAATCAAACGAATAGTCTCCTGTTTTTGTGAAAGTAAGTGTAATCGTTGTCCTGGCATTCTCCTCATAGCCCAGATTTACCATAAAATCGTCCCGGTTCCCATACCATAAATAATGGGGAGTAAAATAGTTCAGTTCACCAGAAGAGCCCCCGTCCATTCCATCTGCTGTCAGCTTCACAGTAATCCTGGTATCCTCTTTCCAGTATTTTTCTCTGCGCCGGACCCGCTTCCTGGCATAAGCAGAAAGAGCTCTGTTTTCTTTCCCGCCGTTCCGTTTGCCCGGAGAATACCCCGAATAAGAAAATCCTTTTACGTAAACATAGGTCTCTGAGTTCGCCAGTCCCTCAAATGTCAGCGTCATGACTGCGTTCTTCTTTGTGACTTTAATTCCATGATCTGTGATCGTAACCCCATCGCCTGCTTCTGCATCAAAAGGGAGCGACTCTCCGGTAAAAAATAATTCCGTTTTCTGTCCCTGTGCCTTCGTTCCATCGATCACTACCCCCTGCAGCATCGCCTCCTGTTTTTCCAGTGGACTCATGGCTTCATATTCATCCCGCGTAATATAACTGTCATATGTATAACCAAAAGGGAGAAAGCAGTCATTTTCACTGATCCGATATCCGTTCACACGAGCAGCATTTTTGTATCCAAAAGGCTTTTTATCATTCACAACATACTTCACGTTTGCAAGTGCCAGAAGAAAGGTCCGGGATTCCATACTCCTGTAATTGTAAGCGGATATTTCCTCAGAAAAAGCCGCGTCTCCCCTTGCCGCTGCCACATTCCCATTAGACAGGCTCCAGTAAAACTGTGTTGTATGAGTGCCGCCGCAAAGAGAAGCATTTTTTGAAAGACCCGCTCCGGAATAACGAAAGAATCCGGTTTCACCCGCAGAAACTGTCTTAACAGCCTCCACTTCGGTATCTGACATTTTAGCTTCAATCTGATCCATGTCCACAAACTGGCTCACATAATCGCCTTCCTCCGGCGAATATTTAAAATACGCATTTCCTGCAAGATTCATCAGCACAAAGAATATCAGTATCCTCTGTGCCCATTTCAGGCCATATCTTTCCTTCACAGCCACAGCTGACATCATCAACAAAAGCGCCATGCCAATCCCGAAGAACGCGGAAGCCGTCCGGGACTTTTCCATTCCCATGCAGATAAGAAAATAAACTGCCATACACAAAGACAGCTTCCATTTTTCCTCCGCCGACATCTGAAACAACGCATTCCATTTCAACACAACAACACCGGCTATCAGAAAGCTATAGCCCCAGACCCAGCGGTTGGAAACATAGGAAAAGCCATTCAGGGCACTGCCTGCAGCAGGAAGCAGGGCGACCGCCGTAAGCACTAAAAATGCCGCTTTTACGCCTCTGTTTCTTTTCTGTAAAAACAGCAAAACCAATTCCGGCAATGCAATTCCGGCATATCCCAGCCAGAGCCAGTGGTGGGTGTTGACTGCAGATAAAAAATTCCCAAAATTACTTTCGTACTCTCCAACCGAATAAAAAGCTGCGATCACCAGATTATTATCCGTTCTGGCATCCCCCAGAAAGCATAGTATTACCGGAAAAAGCAAAACCGCAGCCATACAGGTTCCTAAAAAAGAACTTGCGGTAATCTTTGCCAGTAAGCCAAACGTCTCCCTGATATTCTGTCCGGATCCGGACGATCGGATAAGGGAATGCCCTTTTCTCCTGTCTGCCGCTGTGCCCGGCAGGTACGGCCTTACCCGCAGATTTCTACACTTCACTGTGTGCATAATGAGACGGCCCGTCACATAAAGAGCCGTCAGGATAGCTATCATATAAAAAAAGTAAAAATTGCTGAAAGCCGCCAGACATACAAAAAAACTCATGAAGAGCGGACTCTTCCCTTCCAGAATTTTTTCCGCCCCGGTCAGAATCAGCGGGAACCAGATCATGGGATTTACAAAAAAAGGATGCCGTACGCTCGCATGCAGCGCAAATCCGCAGAAAACGTAGACAAAAGCACCTGCCAGCACCCCAGCGTCTGAGGGCAGTTCTGAACGTTCTGAACCGTCTGTCTTATCCATCATATGAAAACAATATATACTGAACGCTACACCTGCCAGATACAGACGCAATAAAATCATTGTTCCATAAAAATATGCCATGTAGCGGATCGGCACAAAGACAGCAAGAAAAGAAAACGGATCTCCGATCACATAATAATGAAGCGTAGTAACTATGTCGGAGCCATATCCCAGGCTGAAACTGAACCGTGGAATCTCAAGCTGATGTTCAAAAAACAGCTTCTCCGCTATATCCCTGAGCCATTTTGCGTAATACTGGAGTGCCTGAAAAGTCTGCTTCCACCCATCATTCACCCAGATAAATGATTTCCCATTGACAAAAAAAACGCCAAACACACTGACAGTCATAAAGACATACAGGCAGGTATAGAGCAAAAAATAGCCTCTCCTCGTTCCTGTCCTCCCGCCTTTTGAAATAATTTCCTTACCCCTCATTTCCGGCTGCTTCTTTTGCATCTTATTTTCTCTTCCCTCTGATTTGCTTTAAAACCGTTTTTATCCTGCATCTGGCAGGATAACGCAAAAGTCTGCCGGAGTTCCTGTCTTTTTTTATAATAATATCTTATCATTTTCTTAACATTTATCAGAGGGTGTCTTATATCTGCCGTACATATGCAATCACCAGGCTGTTTTCATCTTCTAAGGCTTTTTAAATTTCTTGAATCTTCTGAATTTTCTGATTTCGCAGATAATGTAGCGACATTTCATCTGTCAAGCCTTTTTCGACAATTTTCCTTCTATTTTTCCTTTTTATCAGAATCCACAAAACGAACGTTCTTTTTTAAAAGTTATGGAAACCAGTGGTTTTTCCCCTTCAAAAATGTGGATAATGTGGATAACTCAGTGTATAAGTCCATTTTATCGCATTTTTTTATCCACCAGGATGTGAATAAAGCAGGGAAAACTTTTTTCTTCCCTGCTTTTTCCTTTTTGCCTTCCTGCCTTATTTTTGTGCAGGATTACTTTAAATTTTTAAGTATTTCACGATTTGAATCTTCTAAAGACTTTTTTATTGTCAGATTTTTTCTTCTTTTCACTGTCAATTACAGTCTGTAAGCTTGCCATCAAAACAAATCCTTTTCACCTTCGTTACAGTTCCGTCTCCAGATAGGATACAAATCGGTTTCCAGCCGCTTCGAACAGCTCAAGGCTGTCGTTTGGCCCATAATAATAAGTTTCCTCTTCACCCGGGTTGAGCAGGATAAGATTGCCATAATCGTCATAACCGGTAATGATGACACTTCCGGTCTCCGTGGCGGCGATAACAGCCTTCCCCTCGCTGACAAAATAGAGTACCTGTTCCAGTGTACATCCGGTCAGATCCACAACGTCTCTCTGCAGAGCTTCTTCCAGCTCGTCCACATCCATCGTACCTGTCTTTACAATATCCGGAATGTCATCCAGGTCAATCAATGCCTCATCTTCTGTATTGCCACGTTCCCATACATATTCCTTTGCATCGTTGATCACTACACCCACAGTCTCATCCGCACGCTGGATCGCCTCGTTAGCTGTTGGCCAGCTGCTGTCCAGCCTTCCACCTGCGTATACAGAAGAAAGTGTTTC
>JAJBVF010000281.1 GCA_020859965.1 Clostridiales bacterium | reverse complement strand
TCATCGCTAAAAAACGGGACATCAAGCAAGGAACCATGCAGTATCTTCTTTCCGTGAGAGTGCGCCTCCCGGGGTATGAAACCAAAGGCTGGAAGCATACGGATATTGGAGATATTCCGGATGATTGGGTGGTGAAAAAGTTAGGAGATATTTCCGACTTATATCAGCCTAAAACAATTTCTCAAAATGAAATGCATGACTCTGGTCCTTATTTAGTTTATGGTGCAAATGGTATTATAGGACGTTATCACGAATACAATCACAAAGAATCAGAGATTATGATTACATGTCGAGGAAATACATGTGGCACAATCAATATATCATCTCCATATGCTTGGATTACCGGTAATGCCATGGTTGTTCGTATACAAAATAAAGAATTTATAGATAACAAGTTTATTTCATATTTTCTGAAATACACTTCACAAATTTTAGGATCAATTACGGGTGGAGCACAACCTCAAATTACCCGTGAACCTCTGAAAAAATTATGGATTTATTGTCCTCGTTTTTCCGAACAACAAGCCATTGCGCAAGTCCTTTCTGACATGGATAATGAAATAGAAACCCTCGAAGCGGAACTTGAGAAACTTAACCACATGAAACGCGGTATGATGCAGGAACTGCTGACGGGACGCATCCGCTTGATCTAAATACTTCTTCTTTACACCATCATGCAGGACGACACATACAACGAACTCGGGGCAGCCGAACGTGTGACACAGAACAAGGTTGTGGCCTTGTTCCGGGATCATCTGCAATTCACGTATCTGGGAAACTGGAAAGCATCTCCGGAAAATGCCCGCACGTCTCCCATCGAAGAAGGTTTGCTGCGTTCCTGGCTGGAACGGCGCGGAGGGGAAAGTGCTGTCTATGCTCCCAAAATCATTCAGACATTGAAGCGTGCCGCTTCGAATCCTTCCTGTTCTCTCTACGAGACAAACAAGGCTGTTTATTCTCTGCTGTATTACGGGGTGGAAATCAACCGCGAGGTGGGCCAATCTCACACCACGTTGCCCCTTATCGACTGGGATCACCCGGAAAATAACGAATTCGCCGTAGCGGAAGAGGTAAGCGTTCGCCGGGCTGACGGAAAGACGACGCGCCGCCCGGATGTCGTCCTGTATGTCAACGGGATTGCCCTGGCCGTACTGGAGCTCAAACGCGGCAGCGTGACCGTGAATGAAGCGATCCGGCAAAATCAGACAAACCAGCACGAGGGCGAAATTCCGCATTTCTTTTCGACTGTGCAGCTCGTCATGGCAGCCAATGAGACGGAAGGGCTGCGCTATGCGACGACTCAAACGCCCCCCAAGTATTACCTGACATGGAAACGCGATCAGGAAGATACGCCAGTCAACCATCTGCTCGAACACCTTCGGGAACTTTGCTCACAGAAACGCCTGCTGGAGTTCATCCACGATTTCGTGGTCTATGACGCCGGCATCAAAAAGGTGGCTCGCCCCCACCAGTACCGGGGAATCAAAAAGACACAGGAGTACCTGAGGCGGCGCGAAGGAGGAATCATCTGGCATACGCAGGGCAGCGGCAAGAGCCTGCTGATGATCTGGCTGGCAAAATGGATTCTGCGCAACACCCCCGATTCCCGTGTGCTGGTGATTACCGACCGCACGGAGCTTGATGAACAGATCGACCGCAACTTTAACCAGGCCGGAATTACCTCTTACCGGACAACATCCAGCCGGGATCTGTTCGCCAAACTCAACCGGGCGGAAGAACGCGTCATTTGCTCACTCGTCCACAAATTCGGGCTGCGCGAAGGAGATACTGATGACATCATCAGAGAATGGGATGATACGATTCCTGCCGATTTCAAGGTCAAGGGCGACTTGCATGTCTTCATCGACGAGTGTCACCGCACACAATCGGGCAAGTTGGCGAAGGCCATGAAAAGACTGCTGGGCTCGGGTATCTTCATTGGTTTTACAGGTACGCCTCTGTTCAAGTCGGACAAGGAAACCAGCCGGGAAACCTTCGGTAATTTCATTGATACATACAAATTCGACGAAGCGGTCAAGGATGGCGCCGTGCTTGACCTGCGTTACGAAGCTCGCAATGTGGATCAGGATTTTTCTCCCAAGGGAGATATCAAACTCGATGAGAGGTTCGAACGGCTGACGACCGGCATGACGGACGAGCAAAAATACCAGCTCAAGCAAAAATGGGGGACGATGAAGGCCCTGTACAGCAGCCGGGAGCGGCTGGAACGCATCGCCGCCAATATCTGCGAGGACATGGATCGTGATCCCCGGCTGCGCATGGATGCCGGAAACGCCATGCTGGTCGCCGACAATATTTATCAGGCTTTTCGATTTTACGAGATTTTTCAACGAACGGAATTGAAGGGTAAGTGTGCCGTGGTCAGTTCGTACATTGCTTCCAACGAAGCTTCGCGGACAGCAGGCTTGGGGGCAGCCCAGCAATCCGAGGAAATGCTCAAATATGAGACCTGCCAGCAGATGCTGAAGGATTTCGGCTTTCAGACGGCAAGCGTTACCGCCTGCGAAAAATTCGAGAGCAAGGTTAAAGAAATGTTCATCAAGGAGCCGGGGCGTATGAAACTGCTTATCGTCGTCGACAAGCTCCTGACGGGGTTTGATGCTCCTCCGGCCACCTACCTGTATATCGACAAGAAAATGCAGGATCACGGGCTCTTTCAGGCGATTTGTCGCGTCAACCGACTGGACGGCGAAAGCAAGGAATTTGGCTATATTGTCGACTACAAGGATCTCTTCCTGAGTCTGGGGGAAGCGGGCAAAGCTTTCACGGCGGAGGCCTTCGAGCATTATGAATCCGCCGATGTGCAAGGACTGCTCAAAGACCGGCTCACAGAAGCGAACAAATTGCTGATGCAGCGCCTCGACCGGTTGCGTGCTCTTTGTGAACCCGTCGCGGAACCGAAGGGGCAGGATGAGTATCTGTCCTATTTCTGTATGGGCGAAAACCTGGAAAAACATCAACGCCAACGCATCGAACTCTATACGGGAACGGCGGCTCTGATGCGAGCCTATGCCAAAGTGTGCGATGAGCTTGATCTGGCCGGGTACAGCAAGGACCAGATTGTTTTGCTCCGGGAGGAGGTCGAACACTTTATTGATGCCAGAGATGCCGTAAAGCGTGCAAGTGGCGACTACATCGACATGAAGATGTATGAAGCGGAAATGCGCAATCTGATTGATACCTATGTGCATGCTTCGGACGCGGAAAGCGTCTCTACGATGGAGGATATGGGAATGGTCGAGCTGCTGGTTACCCGGACGGAAGAAATCATCCGCGACACCGAAAAAAAGACGGGCAAGCACGCGGCGGAGAGTATCGGCAACAACTTGAAAAAGGAGATTACGGAGAAACGTTCGCTCAATCCCAAATTCTACGACAGCATGGGAACGCTGTTGATTCGGCTATTGGAAGATCACAAGAAAGGAGCCATCGAGTACAAGGATTTTCTGGATGGCGTTGTGGAACTGGCTAAAAAGATAAGAGGCGGAGAGCGTCCGCGCCCGCAACCAATCAATACGCCACGGCTCAAGGCCTTGTACGACAATGCCCCTGTTCCGCGCAGGCATGCAGAACGATTCCCGGAGCAGTTTGCACTGATAATGGACAGGAAGTGCGCCGGAATGCAGGCGGGATTTAATGACCCCGTTTCGACACGTTATCGTGAGGCTTTCGTCTTGATTCGGGAAGGAATGGAAGAACTGGCTGGTGAATTCGATCTCGATATCAACGAGGAAATGATCGAGACTGTCTTCAATCTGGCGGTACAACATTACGGCAGATCATGAAGGTCGGCGGCATTAATGTGCGCATCGTAAGGAAAGGCGTCAAGCACCTCAGACTGTCGGTATGCCCTCCATCCGGTGAAGTCGTAATCACCGCCCCGCTGGCGATGGACGAGGATGCCGTGCGGTTGGCCGCTGTGCAGCGGTTGACCTGGATTCATGCACGACGCAGGGAATTCGATGATCAGGAACGCCAGAGCCTTCGCACGTATGAATCGGGAGAGACGCATTACTTTCTGGGTCGCCGCTATCGTTTGAAGGTGGTTCATATCCGTTCAGGAGAACCCCACTGCATCGAACCCAAGGGGAAATTCTTCGTGATGAACGTTTACGCTGAAACGACCCCCGGCAATCGTGAAGAGCTCCTGCATGCGTGGTACCGTCATCAACTGCGGGACATGGTAACGCCCTTGCTTGTCAAATGGTGCAAACGCCTTGAATTGACGGTACCAGTATTCACGATTCGAAAAATGAAGACAAAGTGGGGTTCTTGTGCTCCGGATGCCCATCGCATCCAGCTCAATATGGACCTGATCAAAAAGCCGCCTTTATGCATCGAATACGTGATTTTGCACGAACTGATTCATTTCTTTGAAGCGAACCACACTCCCCGGTTCAAAGCTCTTCTGTCAGCCCACATGCCCATGTGGGAACATTTGAAGGATGTCTTGAATCTGGCTCCTCTGGGCGAAGAGGTTTGGGAGGAAATGACGGAATAATTCATTTGTTTCTACACAATACATCATGATTGCTTGAGTAAGAATCACCTTCGAGTGTTTCCATTCTCAGCCCGGGACGAAATGCTTAGGGCGGGGAAGGAGGTAAAGGAATGAAGTCTATTCCGAAATCTGCCGTGAGGTATGCTTCTTTTTATCTGAAATCATTTACTGAATTCCGATTCCACAAAGTTCCGAATACGCTGTACGATGGCGGTAAACTCTTCAATTTCGCCAAACAACATCGGTTTCATTTGGATGTAGTCACGAGCCCAGGACTGATAACTGTGATCATCAGGAGGCAGGATATTCATATCGGAAGGACCCAGATGTTCGTAATCGATCCATGAATATCCATAATTGACTGCACGTTGTTGTTTGATTTGTTCAAACAAAGAGTTGTCGTACATGCCATTTCTGATCAGGGCGTCCAGATCATAATAGTGTCTGGCCAACCGTGGTTTGCTTGGGCCTCCCCGCACGTTTTCCTCATGCAGAATGAACGCCTTTTCCCAAAAGGTTCGTTTGGGAGAAACGACTTGCAGAGAAACAGGTTCTGCCAGTTCGGGAAAAACTTGGGCTATATAGGAGTCGATTTCAGCAGGAGAGGAAGGTGTTGTCTCTGCTCTGCCGCTTAGTTCCAGTTTGACCGCCGGAGCCACATAGGAACCGGCATCATGTTCCAGCACGGAAGGATAATGAATGAAAAGAACGAACGGGTCGCGAGCCTTACTGAGATCTTCCAGTTCAAAACGAACCCCTGAAATACCACGACAGTCAAAGG
>JAJBVF010000105.1 GCA_020859965.1 Clostridiales bacterium | reverse complement strand
CTCCCTGTATACAGTGACCGGATCGCTCAGGCTTCTCACCTGATTCCCTCTTCAGACCATACTGGTCTGCACTTGACATGGCAATATTGAATTACACATCAAAACTATAGCATGAAATGGGGGTGGCGTCAACCCTTTCTTTGCATTCTAAACGATACAAGACAATCAGATTCCCGCTTTCTTCGCCGCCGCTTCCACCACATGGCTTACAAGCACGGAGGTCGTCACACTGCCTACTCCGCCCGGCACCGGTGTGATTGCGTCTACGATCGGCTCTACTGCCGCATAGTCTACATCTCCGCAGAGCTTGCCTTCGGCGTTTACATTGATACCGACATCAATAATCACCTGGCCTGGCTTCACATACTCCGCACCTACGACTCCGGCACGGCCTGCCGCTACGATGATGATATCTGCCTCTCTTGCCACGGACGGCATGTCCACGGTCCTGGTATGGCAGATTGTGACTGTAGCGTTTTTCTTTATGAGCATCATTGCTGCCGGTTTGCCAACCACAAGACTTCTTCCGATCACGACAGCCTTCTTGCCTGTACAGTCGATGCCATAGTGATCAAGAATCTCCATACATGCCTGCGGCGTGCAGGGCGGATAGCCAATCGCCTTTCCAGTAAATACACCGGACATGGAGCCGTCTGTCATGCAGTCTACATCCTTTGCCGGATCCAGTGCGTTCTCAATCGTGTTCTGATCCAGATGCTTCGGAAGCGGACGGAAAAGAAGCACGCCATGAATCGCATCGTTTTTATTCACATCATCGATCACTTTCAGAAGCTCTTCCTGAGATACATCAGACGGAAGCACGATTTTCTCGCACGCAACACCGAGTGTCTCACAGCGCTTGGTCGCTCCTCTTTCATAGGAAAGGTCGCTCTCATTTTCTCCCACGCGGATAATGCCAAGGGTTGGCTTCACGCCCTTTGCTTCCAGTTCCGCCACTTTTGCCTTAATGCGCTCATTCAGAGCCGCTGTAACCTCTTTTCCGAGAAGTTGTTTTGCCATTGTTTTATTCCTCCTGCTTCACTTATTTCAGGCGTGCAAGTACGCTCTCATAAATCTCATCTGCCATAGCCGGATACTTTGCAAGCATTGCGTCCGCTTTTGCGTTCAGTTCTTCCGCGTATTCTCTGTTTGCCATGGACTTTGTATTAATATACACATTCAGGCTCGCACCCTGCAGTGCTGCCTTACAGAAGACCGCACCTACACCCGCATCACTGATTGCAAGGGCGGAACCCTTTGCTGCAAATTCTTTGATCAGTTCGATCGCCTCACAGCATTTTTCCATAATCTCCATCGGAACGGAGCAGGCATCTTTGAGTACGATCTCCATCACGCGTGCTTTCTCTGCTTTTTCTTCTTCGGTAGCGCGAGGCATTCCGTATGCCTTAGAAAGCGGTTCAAATACCTCCGCATCCTTTTCCACCAGAGTAAGAAGCTCCGCCTGAAGCTTATCGCATTTGCTTTTCAGCTCCTGCATTTCTTCTTCTACATCTGCGTATTTCTTCTTCCCTACGGTCAGACTGCCGACCATGTTGCCAAGCGCTGTCCCAACCGCGCCGACAAGAGCAGATGCGCCGCCGCCGCCCGGTACCGGTGCCTTGGAAGCAAGCACTTCCACAAATTCATTGCAGGGTACAGTAGAAAAACCCATCGTTTTGTCCTCCTTTTCTTCATATCTGCAAACGCTCATTCTCTGAGCCTTCGCTTTTTGATACACACAACCACGCACGGAATATTTCCGGCTAACGCCACGTCATAATAATCCATCGACATTACCGGCAATCCTTATGATATTAGATGCGGCCGGCGCGGGTAAGTGTGAGGCTAAAAACTGCCTCCTACCAGATCATGCATTATCTGGTTCATAGCTGTTTCATTGTCCCGATGATCACGTCACAGGCAACGACAAGATCTTCCGCATGAAATGCAGCGGCAAAATTATCGCCGAACAGGATCTGTGAGGAAGGCGGGAATTCTTCATCCCCGCTCCAGAGCTGAAAGCGGATCGGGAAGCCGTCAAACAATTCCACCTCATATCCGGCATCTCCGGCTGCGATCGGTTTTGCTCCAAGCTTTTCCATGGCCGCCCGGAACGCGTCCAGCCGGTTCCCATAAGAGTATGCCAGCCGCATCATACATCTGCCGTTGAACTGGCGATAATAGGTCTCACCCCATGGTACTTCCCGATAAGTCAGAAACTTTCCCGTACCGGTCGCCATACATCCCTCGATCAGGAAACGTATGACCAGAATTTTCGCGGCATTCATGGATACCAGCGGCAGATATTCGTCGCTTTCCTTTACCGGCCGGACAATAAATTCCGGGAAACCGGCAAAATACTCAACACCCAGGAATTTCACACGAAAAGCCTTTTCCTCTTCCACATAAGGAAAGCCGGTACGCACACTGATCTCCTGCGGGTCTGCCTTTTCGTATTCCGCCTGATAATGCTCAAACGGTACACGCTCCTTGTTGTCTTTCTCATACATGATGTCCATATCAGCTTTCCTTTCCTGTATCATTTATCCTGTTGCTTGCATCGCAATATATTTGATAACCCGTATGTCTGACATCTGGTTCTTTCACTTACTTGTATTAACCGCTCATTTATCAAGATTTTATCACTTCTGCGTGACCGATGGAAACAGAGATGCGTCCGTGTGCGGCAGGAAGCAGCTCGCTACGAATTCATCCATATAAGTCGGCTCGTTGCTCAGCTCCAGATAAGTCATATTGTGTGCCACATCGGATACCTTCGCCTCCGCTTCATTGGACAGGAGTATCGCATAAGCGCCAGACAGGGAAGAATTACCGATATAGGTGAATTTTTCCATGTCGATATCCGGGAACATTCCGATGGATACCGCATTGCGCATATTGATACCGCTGCCGATGCCGCCAGCCACATATACATGATCGATCATGGATACATCAAAATCCAGAGACTGGAGCATAACGCGTATCGCGGAAAAGATTGCTCCTTTCGCACGAATGAAGCTGTCGATATCCACTTCTGTGATCTCGATATCTTTTACGGAAGCCGCATTTTCCTTGTATTCCAACACAAAGCTTCCCATACCATACTGATCGTGGCGGACACGCTCGCCTTCGCGGATAAATTTCCCTTTCGGGCTGATGATACCACAGCGGAACAGCTCACAGATCACATCAATAATACCGGATCCGCATAAACCGACCGGCTTCTGTCCTTCCTCCCCAATGATCGAGAAGGTCGGTTCCATAGTATCCTTATCAATCACACAGGCTTCGATTGCGCCGTCCGTTGCACGCATACCGCAGCTGATATCACCGCCCTCAAACGCGGGGCCAGCCGAGCATGCGCAGCTCATCATAAAGTCAGAATTACCAAATACCAGCTCTCCATTCGTTCCAAGATCGATAAACAGTGACATCTCCTCACGGTTCCAGATCGTACTTGCCAAAGTGCCGGCAGTAATATCACCGCCCACATAGCTGCCGATATTCGGTGCCATGATCACGCGGGCATGTTCACAGAGATGCAGTCCCAGATCATGTGCATATACCGAATTCGTCTCGAAAAAGGTCGGAATAAACGGTTCCATGCGAACCGGATCCGCATCAACACCCAGCAGTAAATGATTCATTGTCGTATTACCCGCAATGCTTGCGCGGTAAATCTGCCGCGGACGGATGCCGATGGAATGGCACATCTGATGAATCATCGGGTTCAGCGTCTCTTTAATGATCGCGTCCTGCAGCTTTTTGCGGCCGCCATCCTTCTGTTGTTCAATGATACGGTTGATAACGTCAGCGCCATAGCGGATCTGCCCGTTTCCGGCAGAACCCTTTGCGAGTATACTTCCTGTCAGCATATCGATCAGTACAGCAGAAACCGTAGTCGTACCGATATCAATCGCCAGGCCGCAGACCTTCACATCCTCCGATGCGGGCAGAATATCCAGCACTTCTACCTTATCCGCAGAAGAATTCAGTAATGCTCCGGAAGCATCTTCCGCTGTGTCATCTCCGGCAGACGCATATCCTTTGCGGATGACGCACTTCACTTCAAAATTGCTTTTCCGTAAGGTTTCTGAAAGCTTTTGTAATACGGTGAATGGCAGTTTTACCTTTGACACTCCGCAGGCAGACTCGATTGCCCACATCAGCCGTTCATTGTCAGGCATCGTATCATCCAGAGATGGCTGATCCATCGATACTGTAAGAACTTCCAGGTCATTTTTAAATTCAATTCCCGCTTCCGCTATATCTGCCTTCGTCTTTTCAAAGATCTGAATTTCCTCCGCTGAACTCAGATCCGCGACCTTCATGCGGCTGCGGTATGCCGATGCGATATCCGGCACAAGGATCTCTACATCTTCCTTAATCTTACTTACGCAGGCTAACCTCCATCCCTGCGCAAATTCCTCGTCGGTGATGTGCATGGTCTTTTTTGTATCCAGCTCTCCGCCGACCAGCTTTACTTTACATTTTCCGCAAGCTGCATTTCCGTTGCAGGGCGCATCGATGGCGACATTCATTTTTTTCGCCACATCCAGAAGGCTCTCTCCCTCTAACGCGAACCCTTCCACATCATTGCTGTTTTCAAACTTAAAAGTCACTTTAAACATAATCGTTTCTCCCAATTTCCGCAAGCGACGTGCGAGCGGGGCAAGGCGTGCATGCCATTTGCCCATTTGCGCGAGCGGGGCGCATATGGTGTCCGATAAAAACACCGTCTGCGCCCCTTAGCATCATGAGACACATACCAGAGCAGCGTAAAGTTCTGGGTATGTAATGTTCAATTACTTTTTAGTGTTCCGTGCAGCTGCTTTTCTTCGCTAAAAGTAGTCAAAAACAAATCAAAATTCCTCTGTCAGATCCGATGGAATCAGATCTCCAGATAAGAATCCGCATAAAGCGTATTGCTCTTGAATACATCGCAGGACTTGATCGTCTCCATCAGACGCAGGTCGTTCGGGTTTACGATTGCAGAGGTAAGACCCTGCATCATGCACATAGCTACCAGAGCGGAATCCATGATCGGACGGATATGCTTTGGCATACCATTTGAGTTATTCGAAAGTCCGCCGGTGGAATTCAGGCCCATATCAGAGAGCATCTTGATAAATTCAAGGATCTCCATCTGCTTGTCCTGCATACCTTTTACTACCAGGAAGAGCGGATCAAACCACATATCGGTCGGCTCCATGCCAAGCTCCATGCCTCTCTCAAGAAGCATCTGGCAATAACCCATACGCTCATCGTTGTCTTTTGCGATACCTTCGCCGTTGCAAAGCGCG
>JAJBVF010000213.1 GCA_020859965.1 Clostridiales bacterium | reverse complement strand
TATTACAGGACCGTCGATCCCGCGGATGTATGGTCTGACCGGCCTGGCGGAAGCAGATGATCAGGGAATCTACCCGCGTCTGACAGATAATGATATAAAAGTCATGTCGATCAATCTTCTTTTACCTGATCCGGAGTCTCCGGTGATCTGGCGTGGGCCGATCCTGGCAGGGCTGGTGAAGCAGTTCTGGCACGATGTGATCTGGGGAGAACTGGACTACCTGCTCGTGGACATGCCTCCGGGAACAGGCGATGTGCCGCTGACTGTCTTTCAGTCGCTGCCGGTGGATGGAATATTTGTTGTTACCTCACCGCAGGATCTGGTAAAAATGATCGTTAAGAAAGCCTACAATATGGCCGGCGCGATGAATATTCCGGTGCTTGGGCTGATTGAGAACTACAGTTATCTTGTCTGTCCGGACTGCGGAAAGGAGATTCCGGTATTTGGGAAGAGCAGGATTCAGGAAGTCTCAGATGAGATGGGAATCCTTGTGGCGGGAAGGATGCCGATCGATCCGAAGCTGACCGAGCTTTCTGATGCAGGTGAGTTTGCAAAGGCGGAGAATCCGTATCTCGAGCCGGCTTATGCCGCGCTGCAGATTTTGAGCGTCAAGGATTGACAAGCTTATTTTTGAGTGTTATAGTATCGATATTATTATTGTTGCTTTTGGACTGGATATTATTTGTGATGGATTATCTCAAATTCAGAGAGGTGTTCGGTCAGGCAAATGATATGTATCAACAGGATAGAGGTTGCGTGATTCATAAGTACACTGCCGGATGCGGTCAGGCGCAGGAGAAGGCGGTCGAAAGGGGAGAACGCCGAAGGAGAGCAGAAGCCTGAGACTGTTTTTCTGGGCATATGGTGAAGAACCGTATGACTGTCATCGCCGGGCGATGGAGAGCTATCTGAAGAACCGATTTTCGTATTCTTTGGGGACTGCTCGGCATTCCCTCTTTTCATGTCATGTGCAGAGCCGGGAAAGGTGTTTTGCGGCTGTGGCTCACGTTATAAGGAATTCTCCGACTGTGTCGGCAATCCTTATGGCAAAGCACCCGGTTCGCACAGACGAGGGCGTATCTGTTTTAAAAAGGAGGATTCGTATGGCTATTTTTAAGGGAGCTGGCGTGGCGATTGTCACACCGATGCATGAGGATGGTACGGTCAATTATGAAAAAATGGGTGAACTTGTAGAGATGCAGATCGCCGGCGGTACAGATGCAATTATTGTATGTGGCACGACCGGTGAGTCTTCGACTCTTTCTCATGAAGAGCACCTGGATGTGATCCGCTATGTTGTGGAGAAAACAGCAAAGAGAATACCGGTGATCGCAGGCACAGGTTCAAATTCGACTGAGACTGCTATTTACCTTTCTCAGGAAGCTGAGAAAATGGGAGTAGATGGTCTGCTTCTGGTCAGCCCGTATTACAACAAAGCGACGCAGAATGGACTGAAACAGCATTATTCGAAGATTGCTGCAGCTGTATCGCTGCCGATCATTCTTTACAATGTGCCAAGCCGTACCGGCTGCAATATTCTTCCGGAGACAGTGGTATGGCTGGTGAAGAATGTGGAAAATATTGTCGGGGTAAAAGAGGCGTCGGCGAATATTGAACAGATTGCGAAGCTGATGAGCCTTGCGGGAGGCGAAGTGGATCTGTATTCCGGAAATGACGCGGAAATTGTTCCGATCATGGCTTTGGGAGGCGTCGGCGTGATCTCTGTGCTGTCCAATATCGCGCCGCGTCAGACTCACGAGATTGCCGCGGCATTTCTGGAAGGGGATGTGAAGAAGAGCTGTGCACTGCAGCTGGAAGCAATTGAACTGATCGAAGCGCTGTTCTGCGAGGTAAATCCGATCCCCGTCAAGAAGGCTTTGAATCTGATGGGTAAGGATGTCGGACCACTTCGCGCACCGCTTTTTGAGATGGAGGAGGCAAATGCAGCCCGGCTGGAGAAGGCAATGCAGAACTATGGATTGCTGTAAATGATAGTTATCCTTTGAGAGGTATGTGGAAAATGATAAGAGTAATTATGAGTGGATGCTGCGGCCATATGGGTCAGGTCGTGACAGAAATTGTCGAAGGACGGGAAGATATGGAGATCGTAACAGGCTTTGATGTGTATGATTCCGGCAAAACCCGCTATCCGGTATTCGCGTCTCCGGCAGACTGTGATGTGGAAGCGGATGTGGTAATTGACTTTTCTTCTGTGAAAGCCTTGGATGGTCTGCTTGCTTACTGTGTGGAAAAACAGGTACCTGCAGTGCTCTGTACGACGGGGTATACGCAGGAGCAGCTGGATCAGATCACCGCTGCGTCAGAAAAAGTGGCTCTTCTGAAATCAGCAAATATGTCTCTGGGAATCAATCTTTTGCAGGCTCTTTTGAAAGAAGCTGCAAAGGTACTTGCCCCGGCGGGATTTGATATTGAGATCGTAGAAAAGCATCACAATCGCAAACTGGACGCGCCGAGCGGTACTGCTATTGCGCTTGCAGACAGCATCAATGAGGCGATGGATGGTGCATACGAATACACATATGACAGAAGCCGTGAGAAAAAGAGCCGGGATAAATCTGAGATTGGTATCAGTGCGGTTCGCGGCGGCACGATCGTTGGAGAACATGAAGTGATTTTTGCGGGGCTTGATGAGGTGATTGAGTTCAAACACACGGCATATTCAAGAAGCATTTTTGCGAAGGGTGCGGTGCAGGCGGCAGCTTTTCTTGCAGGAAAACCGGCTGGATATTATGGTATGAATGATGTGATCCAGTTGTGACAGGCAGATCCCAGGCTTGGAGGAAAATTCAGGATGAAAAAGGTAGTAAAATTTGGCGGAAGTTCTCTGGCCAGTGCGGAGCAGTTCCGCAAGGTTGGAGCAATCATTCATGCGGAGAAGGAGCGCAGATATGTGGTACCGTCTGCGCCTGGAAGGCGTTTTTCGAATGATACGAAAGTGACAGATATGCTTTATGATTGTTATCATGCTGCCGGGCGGCAGGATATCACTCAGAAAATCGCGGCGATCGCTGCACGATATCAGGAGATTATTGATGGACTCGGACTGGAGCTGGATCTGACAGAAGAATTTGAAACGATCCGGAAAAATTTTGAAGCACAGGCAGGCAGTGACTATGCCGCTTCCCGCGGAGAATATCTGAACGGACTAGTGATGTCTGCGTATATCGGATTCCCGTTTGTTGACGCGGCAGAGGTGGTCTGCTTTGATGAAGACGGTGTATTTGATGCGGAAAAGACAAATGATGTTATGAAAAAACGGCTGGAAGGCATGGACACAGCTGTGATTCCAGGGTTTTACGGGGCTATGCCGGATGGAAGTGTTAAGACCTTCTCACGAGGCGGTTCTGATATTACCGGTTCGATCGTAGCGCGCGCTGTACATGCGGATCTCTATGAGAACTGGACGGATGTATCCGGCTTTCTTGTGACAGATCCCCGTATTGTGGAGAATCCGGCTACGATTGAGACAATCACTTACCGGGAACTCAGGGAGCTGTCCTATATGGGAGCGACGGTTCTGCATGCTGATGCTATTTTTCCGCTTCGTCAGGAAGGAATTCCGGTCAATATCAAAAACACGAATCGTCCGCAGGATCCGGGCACGTTGATCGTGGAAGATACCTGCCGTCAGCCGCTTTATACGATTACCGGTATCGCAGGCAAGAAGGGTTTCTGCACAGTGACGATAGAAAAAGATATGATGAATTCGGAGATTGGTTTTGGCCGTAAGGTACTTCAGGTATTTGAGGAGAACGGGATTTCTTTTGAACATGTGCCGTCGGGCATTGATACATTTTCCGTTATCGTCCATCAGAATGACTTTATGCAAAAAGAACAGCGTGTTATTTCCGGTATTCACCGCGCGGTATCGCCGGATGCGCTGGAGCTGGAAGCTGATCTGGCACTGATTGCCGTAGTGGGACGCGGAATGCGTGCAACACGGGGCACTGCGGGAAGAATTTTTTCCGCATTGGCTCACGCGAATGTCAATGTCAAGATGATCGATCAGGGTTCGAGTGAACTGAACATCATTATCGGTGTAAAGGATGAGGATTTTGAACGGGCGATCCGTGCAATCTATGATATATTTGTACTGACGCATCTGTAAAAAATGTATCGGGATGTATCAGGGGCAAAAGTCAGAAATCGAACACGCATATTCAGATTTGTGGCTTATATCTCCCTGATATTACGGGAAATGATAGGAGTCGTTTCCTTACATATAGTAAAAAAAGAGACCGGAATTCTGCCATACTGTGAAGATGAGCAGGAATCCGGTTTCCTTTGGATTGCAGATTATGTATTACAGGATAAACATTCGTGCAGTTGCGACTTCCTGAACACTCTGACCAGTGAATTCCACGGTGTAAGGTCCGGTCTGTTTTACTCCCGGATAATAGCTGGCTCTACGGGCACGGAAATGGTCTTTGAAACAGATTTCCATCGTCAGCGGCAGGGGAATGGAAAGACGGCACTCGGAACGGTTCCGTACAGCATCCGAGGCAGCTGTACGGATCTGCTCAAAGGCGGCTTCCGGGGTGATACTGACAGTAGCGCTGCCGAGGCCGGATTTGACAGCGACTGTGCGGATCGCGGGATCCCATTCATGGACATGCTCGCACAGAGCCTGATCTCCGGACAGAAAGACAGAAGGGACTCCGATTTCTGCCGCGTGGAGTGCGTGAAACAGGAATTCACTGCAAATCTGTCCATTGAATTTCACATAATTATTCCCACGGTTCATGGTATGGCTCAGAGGACTCCCGTCTGATCCGGCGGGGCTGTGGTATCCGACGAAGAGGAGCGCGTCAAAGGAACTGTCGATTCCTCCGATCATGGATTCCGGGCTGTTTGTCCAGTCACGGATAAAGCGGCATTGTCTGGGGAACCCCGTGATATCCATGTTTCGTCCGCTGTCATGGGCATCCTTGATATAGACTTCATCCGCTCCCGCATCGATCGCGCCAAGCGCAGCAGCCATTGCCTCGCGCTTCATTTCTTCGGCTATCGGGCTGTGTTCCGGATTGCCAAGATTGGTGGATTCCCAGGAAGTGGAACCGACCAGCCCTTCCAGATCAACACTGATATAAACTTTCATAAGAACGCCTCCGTATCATTTCGTTTGATTTATGATAATCTATTTTATGACAAATAACAAGTGTCAGGAAACTCTTTTTAATCCGCTTTCAGACATTTGTTACAGACTGCAACTATGACAGATAATCAATAACCGTGCACAGGATATTTCGTAAACAGAACAGAATGGATGAATAATATGGATAATAGAAC
>JAJBVF010000119.1 GCA_020859965.1 Clostridiales bacterium | reverse complement strand
ATCTGGATGTTCGCAGGAGTAAGGCCCGTGGTTTTGAACAGCGGGAATGCCTCGTTTTTTTATCAAAGGAAAGGAGTATGTATTTATGAGAAAGATGGCAAGAAAAAAAGGGTTTGCCTTGTTTCTGGCAATGGTTCTCGCATTTGGCTCCGTATCATCGGCTGCTGTTGCGGATGAGTCAGGGGGGGTATTAAATAGCGGTACTGTCGTGACTGCGTCAGAGGGAGAATCCGAAGGTCAGACAGATGCCCTGCCAAATGAAACACAGACAGGAACGGATGAATCTGCAGAGTCGGAGGATCATACTTCCGGCAATCAGGAAGATACGGCTGAGTCTGGAAGCGAAGGAGAATCCGGTACAGAACTGGCAGATGGGACCGAAGGAGAATCCGACACGGAACTGACAGATGGGACCGAAGGAAGTACGGATCTAATGGAATCCGAGGCGGAGACGGGCTCCACAGAATCGGGGGAAATTTCTGAGTCGGAGACCGGCACAGAAGGCGAGACAGAATCTGAGGCATCCACAGAAGCTGTGGAAGATATGTCCGAGACTGAGGTGGAAACGGAAACCGGGACAGAGCCTGAATCCGAGGCGGAAACGGAAATAGAAACAGACTCTGAGACAGTGACCGAGACAGAGGAAGATACCGAAGAGAACGGCATCATGTTGGCGGCGGAAGATGATGCTGTTGACAGTGGGGCTTGTGGTGATAGTCTGACCTGGGCGTTGTATCAGAACGATGATGAGACGACATATAGTCTGGTCATCAGCGGAAGCGGGGATATGGCGTCCTATACAGTAAGAGCAAACGTTCCATGGTACAGTTATCAATCATCAATTACTTCGATAACAATGACAGATGGAATTACTAGCATAGGTGATTATGCCTTTTCTTATTGTGCGATTACAGATATTGAATTGCCGAATAGTGTGACAAGTATAGGTAAAAATGCCTTTACCCGATCTTCTCTGACAAGCGTAACCGTTGGAGCAAATGTGGCTAGTATAGGGACAAACGCATTCAGCTACTGCACATCACTGGCGAGCGCTGCAATTAATGCATCCGTAAGCAGTATCAGTGAATACATGTTCAGTGGCTGCTCGAGTCTGCAAAGTGTTAGCCTGTCTGCAAACCTGACAGGTATAGGTGCTCATGCATTTGAGGATTGTACGAGTCTGGCGACTATAACATTACCTGACAGTCTGACCAGTATAGGCGGTTATGCGTTTCAGGATTGCACGAGTCTGACGGAAATTTCAATACCGGATAGCGTTACAAGTATAGGAACACATATGTTTTATAAATGTTCAAGTTTAACGAAAGTGAAACTTCCAGTTGGTATGGTGAGCATCCCTGATTCTATGTTTAAAGAATGTACTGCTTTGAGCAATATCACACTACCGGAGAATTTGACCAGTATAGACACGAGTGCGTTTTATGGCTGCACTGCTTTGAGCAGTATTACGTTGCCAGAATCTCTGAACAGCATAGGATCTTCTGTGTTTCAGAATTGTACGAGCCTGACCAGTGTTACATTGCCTGCTTCCATCACAGAAATTCCGGCTTCTCTTTTTAATGGGTGTACAGATCTTGTTTCTGTGACAGCGAACGGAGAATTAACATCAATTGGAGAGAATGCGTTTAATAATTGCACTGCATTGACTACGCTTACCAATGGAAGCGCAGAGGATACACTTACCTCTATTGGCTATTATGCGTTTTATAATTGCTCGGCTCTTACTACGATTCCGGGACTAAGCAAAGTCACTACTATGAGTTCCAGAGGCGGTACATACGGATCTCGTGCTTTTTATTACTGCAGCTCTATTCAAGGGAGTTTGGACTTGTCCTCTCTTGATACAATTCCGGCGTATGCGTTTTACGGATGTAAGTATATTACAGGGGTAACTTTCAGCGACAGCCTGACATCGATTGGGAATTATGCATTTTGTTCCTGCAATAGGATTTCTACGCTTACATTCCCGGAAACCCTGACGTCAATTGGAACCTACGCATTCTATAATTGTTGGCTGAACGGTGATGCTACTGTATCAACGACAGTAGATAAAGGAGGAAGGGTTGAAACCGACCTTTCGGGAGAACCGAGCACGCTGACCGAATCAAAAACTTATACAGGCTACACCGTTAAGATTCCGGACAGTGTGACAAGTATTGGCGCAAATGCATTTTATGCTTCATATGTACAGGTCTTCGATATTGGATCTGGCCTGACAGAAGTAGATGGAACAGCTTTTGCTACCTACAAACTGACAGCTCTGATTTTTGACAATGTGGAAACTGCAATTAATTATTCAAATAAAGCATCTTTGACGTCTAAAAGGAATGTCGCATATTCCCTGGATCTGGTTTATCGTCAGAGCGTGGTTCTTTATCTTGACGGTGTAAACGGCAATGATGAGAATGATGGAACAACTCTGGATACAGCGGTAAAAACTTTTGGACAAGCAAAAAAACTGGCAGAGGAACTGGGTACGACTAATATTTATGTGTCAGGTACAGTTACCATATCAGAAGGCGATGAGACCTGGAATGGTGAAGTTACTATAGAAGGGGAAACATCCAATCTTCACCTCATTCGCTATAAAGGACTAACAGATGCGGCACTGATTGAATTGAAGGGCGGAAGTTTGTCGTTGTCGAATATTACAATTGACGGAAAATCTGTTTCCTCAACGGCTGCTCTGATCAGAGTGTATGATAGTAACAGTGTTTTGACTATTACAGATGGTACGGTTATCACGGAAAATGTGAACACATCCAGTGACCTGTCTAACAGCCCTAATAATGCTGCAGTCTGTGTAGTGGTTGGAACATTGAAAATGACTGGCGGTGAGGTAACCAATAACAAGGGAAATACCTGGGGCGGAGGGATTGCCCTGACAGCGTTATCATCAGATACTACTGTTTCTATGGAGTTGACAGGAGGAACCATATCAAATAACACTGCTACTGAAGGCGGTGGGATTTATATGTATGGAGGCGTCACCCTTATCATGAATGGTGGCACAATTACGGAGAATGTGGCCAGCGATAATGGCGGAGGTCTTTATGTCGGGAGCGGTGCGGTCGCTACTATTTATTCCGGAGATATCACATACAATACTGCAAAAGATACTGATGGATTTGGCGGAGGCGGTATTTACGTAAACAGTACTAATGGCGAATATACAAATGGAAAACTGTATGTATATAATGTGGAAATCGCGTATAATACAACCACAGGCTATGATTACTATAGCAGCGCCATTGCCAGCTGTGAAACGGGCAGTGTTGAAGTAAATGTGACGGATGGTGCAGTTATTCATGATAATAATACAGACAAGACTATTATGATTTATCAGAATAGCAGTACCGCGTCATTTGTTCTCTCACCGATTATGTTGGGAGGCGGTGCTTATAACTGGATAAATTCGAATACAGGAGAGGCTTATGAGCTTGATGAATTGAACTTTACAGCGTCTGGAACAAGATGGGCAAGAGCAGTAACTTATGTATCTACATCTGATGGTACAGTAACTGGCTTGAATCGTGTGGTAACACACATTAACTATAATACTTCTGTTCTTATTGGAGCCGCGATCGGAACCAACGGCGATGTGTACATCGGTAAAAGCGACGGCGATGTTACGCTAAACATTGAGAAAAACTGGGTGAGAGATGAGAACACCACATTGCTGGAGAGTGTTACAGTAGATGTTTATGCTACCGATGGCTCTGGTGTAACAAACCTCGTTGGGTCAGCTACGCTTTCGGAAAGCAACAGCTGGTATGCTAAGATTACGAACCTTCCGAGGCTTGATTCGGATGGTAATAAGTATACGTACTCTGTTGAGGAGTCATCCGCAGATGGCTGGGTAAGTACAGTGGCATCGGAAACTATAAGTGATGATGGATATACAGCGGAGTTTAGCTTTACGGTGACAAATATTGAAACTACAAGCATAAGTGTCACAAAGACATGGGTAGACTATGACAATGCTGATAAAACCCGGCCGACATCTATTATCGTGAATCTTTATAAAGACGGCTCAACAGAAATCTATGAGTCGGCTACATTGGAAGCGGATGAGAGCGGAAATTGGGTTTACACATTCGATAATCTTCCGAAATATGATGAGGTAGGTGGTAATCCGATTCCGATTACCTATACAGTGAAAGAAGAGACTGTCGATGGCTATGTGACTACTTACAGTGAGGATGGCTATGGCATTACGAATACCTACACAGCGACCGTGGACGTGAGCGGTACGAAGACGTGGATGGATAATAACAACGCCTATAATACAAGGCCGGAGTCAATCATAGTAAACCTTCTGGCAAATGGTGAGAAGGTAGATTCTGTAACTGTAGAGCCGGATGCGAACGGAATATGGTCATATGAGTTTACCGATCTTGACAAGTATGATTCAGAAAACATATTGATTGAATATACTGTGACCGAAGAAGCTGTTGATAAGTATGCTGCAACATATAATGGTTACAATATCACCAACACCCTGACCGACACGACATCCGTCGATGTGACAAAGACTTGGGTTGACAATGATAACGCATACAAAACCAGGCCGGAAAGTATTACCGTGTCCCTGCTGCAGAACGGAACGGAGATTGATTCCGCAGTCGTGTCAGAAGGCACAGACGGTAGCTGGAAGTATACGTTTGCGAATCTGGATAAGTATGACGCAGAAGGACAGCTTTACACCTATACGGTGGAAGAGAAAGAAGTCAGCGGATATACATCAGAAGTCAATGGAACAGTGATTACCAACACGTTGACAGGGACTACCGGCGTGACTGTGACCAAGGTATGGGATGATGCAGACAATAAGGACGGTATCCGTCCGGAAAGCGTGACTGTGACGCTTGTAGCGAATGGAACAGCGACCAGCCAGACTGTGACGCTGAACGCTGACAACAGCTGGACGGCAAGCTTCACGGGGCTCGATGAGTACACCGGCGGAGTAAAGAATGTCTATACCGTGACAGAAGCAGATGTAGATGGTTATACCGCTGCGATCACTGGCGAAGCATCTGTCGGCTTCACGATCACGAACACGCACACACCGGAAACGGAAAAGGCAGCAGAGACCGAACCAGTGCCGGAGACCGCAACCGATCCGGAGACCGAAACAGAAACGGAAACGGAGATTGAGACGGAAGCAGAAACAGAGACAGAAACGGAAACAGAGACCGAAACGGAAACAGAAACAGAGACGGATCCCGAGACAGAAACCGAGACCGAAACGGAATCCGACACAACAACATCCGTGCAGACCGGTGACAATA
>JAJBVF010000563.1 GCA_020859965.1 Clostridiales bacterium | reverse complement strand
GAGGTGCGCAAAGCGACAGTTCCCATTCTCTTTATCCACGGCAGCAACGACACCGTTGTTCCCTGCCTCATGTGCGACGAGCTTTATGAAAACTGCTCTTCCAAAAAGCAAAAGCTGATTGTGGATGGAGCCGCTCACGCAGAAAGTTATTATAAAAATACAGAAGCCTATGAAAACGCTTTAACAACATTTATCGGAGGAGTTTTATTATGATGAGGAAAAGAAAAGGGTATCCGGTGTATCCGCTTACAGCAGCCCAGAAATTCCACTTCTTTTACCTGAATTTTTGCCCGAAAAAAGAAGTGCTCAATATCGGCACCAGCCTGACCATCGAAAATGATCTGGACTTTGCGGTGCTTAAGGAATCCATCTGCAAAGCATACGAGCGCAATGAATCCATGCGGATCCGCTTTGCGCAGGACAAAGAAGGCACCTGGTATCAATATGTAGTAAGCCCCGAAGAGGGCCGGCCGAACGTGGACTTTGTGGATTTTTCCGACAAGACCATGGAAGAAGCGGAGCAAACCATGACAGAATGGACGCGCGTACCATTTAAGCCGATCGATTCACCGATGAGCCGAATCGTTATGATCCGGATGCCGGATGGTTACTGCGGCGTATATCTTTTGTCCGATCATCGGATCATGGATGCGCAGTCTCTGATTGGATTTTTGAGAGACGTCATCGAGCTGTACTGCAATACCCTGTACGAGGGTGTTCCCTACCCGAAGGATATGGCGTCCTATATCGAACAGCTTCAGAAGGATCTCGCTTACGAGGCGGGAAGCAAGGCACAGCAGAGGGATGCAGCGTTTTTCCAGAACATGATCGACAACTCGCCGGAGCCGATCTACAACGGTCTGGACGGCACACGGCGTCTGGATGAGGAACGGAAGCGCAGCGGCGACCCGAATGCCCGCGCAGCCATCAACGTCTCCGATTCCGTGGATTCCGCTCTGGATATTTTCCATCTGGAGGAAGAGCCGACGAAGCGCCTTTTGAGCTTTTGCGAGAACTATCATGTATCGCTTCAGTGCCTGCTCCTGATGGGAATCCGCACCTATTTCCAGAAAATGAACGGAAACGATGACGTCTCCGTCAACTTTGCGATTGCCCGAAGAGCCACCCTGAAGGAAAAGAAATGCGGCGGCACACGTATTCATTCCTTCCCGTTCCGCACGATCCTCTCCGAGGATAAGACGTTTCTGGACGGCGTTTACCTGATCCGCGACCAGCAGAATGCGTATTTCCGCCACGCGAATTACGACCCGGTCGCTTATTTCGCCTACAGAGGCAAAAAGTATCCGCACCAAGGTGGGCAGACCTATGAGCCGATGTCATTGACCTATCAGCCGATGACTATGAAGAGCCAGGGACTGGAAAAGCTGGGCGACATTCATTATAAGACCAAATGGTACCCGAACGGCGCGACAACACAGGGCATGTACCTGACCGTGATGCACCGTCCCGAGGACAACGGGCTGGATTTCTGCTTCGAGCATCAGGTGAAAGCCGTGAGCAGAGAACAGCTGGAATATTTTTATTACTACCTCTGCAAGATCATGTTTAAGGGTGCAGAAAATCCGGACTTGAGCGTCGGAGATATCATAAAATTAATCTGAAAATTATTAACTGTGCGGCGGCAAACGTCACCAAAATATAACCAGAAAGGCGAAAATCATTATGTTTGAAAAACTGGCAGAAATTATCTGTAATTATGTAGAAGTAGAACCGGAAGACATTCATCCGGAATCCCGTTTTATCGAAGATCTCGGACTCACCTCCTTTGACTTTATGAGCATGCTCGGTGAGCTGGAGGAAGAGTTTGACATCGAGGTCGAGCCTAAGAAATCCGCGGAAATCCGAACCGTGCAGGAAGCGGTCGATTATCTGACGGATCTGACAGAGGAGGAAATCTGATCTATGCTTTGCAGTACCATTCGTGAAATCCTGGTACAGTCCGAACAGCGCTGGGGCGCCGAGGACGCTATTCGTTATAAAATCAATAAAAATACCATCGAGGCAAAGTCTTACACCGATCTGAAAAGGGACAGCGAGAGCTTTTCCAATGCCATTGCAGCACTCGGTGAGCAGGGCAGCCACATTGCCCTGACCGGAAAGTCCTCCTATGCCTGGATCACGGCCTATTTCGGTATCGTAGACGGAGGCAGCGTGGCAGTGCCGCTGGACGCTTCTCTTCCGGCGGATGATCTGTGCGAGCTGGTCGACCGCTCCGACGCGACAATTTTTCTTTACGATGATTCACGGACGGACGTGGCGGATATCATCCGGGAGCGGTGTCCGAAACTGAAGTATCTGATTTATATGGAAGCTGATGGAAAAATATCTGCCAGAAGCAATCGCTCCGCGGAGGATACACCAGACAGCAGCAATTCTCCTGCTCCACAGACGCAGGACAGCAGCGATTCACCCGCTCCGAAAACACCGGGCAACAACGATTCACCTGCTCCGGAAAAGCATAACAACAACGACTCGTCCGTTCCGGAAGCGGCACCGCTCTCCTTCACCAGCCTTTTAACTTCTCATTCCGAAGCCTGCGATTTCACTCCGGATCCGGACTCTCTGGCGACGATTATGTTTACTTCCGGCACGACCGGCAAGAGCAAAGGCGTCATGCTCACGCACCGGAATCTCGCGGAAAACGCCACCTGCCTGGACATGAAGTTCCCGGAACGCACCGTACTTCTGAGCGTTCTTCCAATTCATCATGCTTACTGCCTGTCCATGGACATCCTGAAGGGGCTTTCCCTCGGCAGTATTATCTGCATCAACGATTCGCTGATGCGCGTGGCAAAGAACATCAAACTCTTCCAGCCGAACGTCATCCTGATGGTTCCGCTGATCATTGAAACGATGGCGAAAAAGCTGCAGGATACCGTCGGTGTGCCACCCGCCATCGTCAAGCGCATGGTATTTGGGAAAGAATTTCACACCATCTGCAGCGGCGGCGCTTATCTCGCACCCGATCTGCTGGATCTGTTTGATAAATATGGGATCACCATCCTGCAGGGCTACGGCATGACCGAGTGTTCCCCTGTTATCAGCACAACCGTAAGCTGGAACATCCGCAAGGGCTCGGTTGGCCAGCTCATCCCAAACTGTGAGGCAAAGACCGTCGATGAAGAGCTCTGGGTACGCGGAAGCAGTGTCATGCAGGGTTATTACAAAATGCCGGAAGAAACGGCCGAGACGCTGACCGACGGCTGGCTGCACACCGGCGACCTCGGTTATGTAGATGAGGAAGGTTTAGTTTACCTGACTGGTCGCAAAAAAAATCTGATCATCACCAAAAACGGGGAAAACGTATCTCCCGAGGAGCTGGAAAACAAGCTCGGCGAGCATCGCCTAATACAGGAAATCCTTGTGCGGGAAAAAGAAGGCATAATTGAGGCCGAAATCTTCCCCGATCAGGAATATGCGGCTAAAAAGCGGATCAAAGATATCCCCGCCGCGCTCCAGGAACTGATCGATCAGTACAACGAAAGCGCACCCGCCTATAAGCGAATCTATAAACTGACCGTGCGCGATACAGAATTTAAAAAAACGACGTCAAAGAAAATCAAACGATATTAATCGGAAGGGGGAGTGAGAACTCCCCCTTTCTGTCTGACTGCAATTCGTTGACAGTATCACAACTATTTCCACTATATACTCTGCACGACCTCAATCTTGCAATGATGAATTTTCTTCTTTTTATCGTATCCGATCCCGACCAGCAGTATCCGTCCGGTATGACGTTTTCTCTCCGCCATCTTTCCCTGAAATTTCATCATATACTTCCGGTCTTTGATTTGAGCAATCGCCGCCTCTGGTGTGTCATTCACTTTTAATTCAAGAATAATTCCATCGTCGCCAGCTCTTTCCGGGTAAAAGATAAAATCAGCATAGCCTTCTCCTGCTTTATTTTCACGTTCCACATAATAACTGTCCCGCGCCGCCAGATAGACGAGATTCACGATTGCGGTCAGTTCGGTCTCATCGTTGTAATCCAAAAGTGGTGTCTCCGTATCGTGAGCAAACTGCAGGATTTCCTCCATCTTCTTTGTATCGCCTTTCAGCGTGGCACTCAGCATATTGTCTGATTCCATCGCCAGACGGTTAATATATCCAAGATTCTCCCTTTCCCGAATCGTCTTCGCAAATTCATCCATCAGCTCGCGGTTTGGGATATGGACTTTACCATCCTCATAATTCAAAAATCCATAAACCACCATCGCAGAAAGGATCTCACTGCGTGTGGTCAGGTTCATCGATGTAGCCGCAAACTCCTCAACTCTTGCTGGCACTGCCTCCCCGGCCACCATAAGTGCCACATCCTTTTTTACATCGGCACGGTCATTCATAATATAAGCAGCTATTTCCATATACTGCCCCGATGAGGTCCAGTAGCTCGCCAGACAATTGTTTGAAAGAGCTTTTACGACCGAACGTGGATTATAAAGTCTCGTCCCGCCTGCTGTGTGATAACCGTCATACCAGATTCTCAGTTCTTCCCTTGTGATAGCCGGAGAAGCCGTCTTATTCAAATATCGGTCATACAGCATATCTACTTCTTTATCTGTGAAGCCAAAATATTCACTGAACTTCGGCTGCGCTGCCATCGTATACTCATCAAAATTATTGATCGTAGAACCGCTTGAGTACTTCGCAATCGGAAGGACACCTGTCATATAGCTTAATGCGACATATCCCGTGTCCTTTGTCAGAGCCGCAAGCCAGTTAACAAAATTTCTTCTATCTTCATCCGTTGTGTATGTCTTGTGGAAAATACAGTCCCATTCGTCAAACACAAGGATAAAATCTGCACCCGTTTCTTCATGAATTAATGCCAGATCTTCAATCGGAGAAGCATCCTCCCAGAAATCAACTCCCGGAAATGCTTTATGTAAATCCCTGGACAGCGGCTTCTCAATGCGGCTTATAAATTCATCATAGCTTTTGCTTAGATTTGCAGGATTAATAAAATTTACATAAATCACATTATACTGATTCATATACTTCCGGTAATCAAACTGTTCATTGACTGCCGATACATCTGCCGGGGTTTCCTTGGAATTCTGTGCTATTTCCAGAGAATCAAATATATGACTGCTGTCAATGCCTTTGCTAAAGAAAGCAGCGACCATCGCCGCCATCACTGACTTGCCAAAACGTCTCGGCCGGGTGATGCAGATATGATTATTTCCTTCTTCCACTAACGGAATCAACGTTTTCAACACATCTGTTTTATCTACAAAATATTGTTTTTTTGTCTCACTTTCATAAAGCGAATATACCTGTGTACTGTTCAGATA